>JBIJBG010000113.1:0-6454 GCA_044345355.1 Flavobacteriales bacterium | reverse complement strand
TTGGGGGGCGAGATGAAACAATTCAGAAGCCAGACGGAGATTTTCGCGAAATCGGGCAAAGTCGATACCCGTTTCGATATTCTTGCCACGACAATAAGACAACAAATGTTCGGTAGGTAAATTTCCGTTCAAATCGTCCTTGACCATGGGACAACCGCCCAGACCGAGCAAGGCGGTTTCAATTCGGTGGCATCCCGCCTCCAGGGATGCTTCCAGATTAGACTTCCACTGATGAGGTTGCGTATGCAGATGTGCGCCGAAAAGAACATCCGGAAAAGCTGGAATCAACCGCCGGAAAACGGTGCGGATGGTTTCAGGGTCGGCAATGGCCACGGTATCGGCAAGAGAAATTCGGCGAATGCCCAGACTGCGCAATTGGGCCACACAATCTTCCACCAGTTCCGGACTCCAGAAATCCCCATAAGGATTGCCGAAGCCCATAGAGATATAACAAACCATCTCCGATCCGGGAAGCAGTACATCCTGAATGGCACGGATGCGGTCCAGGGATTCTTCCGTACCGGCCTGAATATTAAGGTTCAAAAATGTGGGTGACACGGAGTGCGGATAACCCCAATAGCGGATATGCGGAAAACAGGCGGCACGTTTTGCCCCGTTTACATTGCCGATGATGGCGAGCAGTTCAGTTTTTGAATCATTGTCCTGCATGGCTTCGGCCACTTCTTCGGCATCGGCCATCTGGGGTACGGCTTTGGGAGAAACAAAACTGCAAAAGTCAAGCACATCGTAACCGGTGTGCAAAAGAGATTGGATGTAGCGGATCTTATCACGGGTGGGTATGAACGCCTTTACGCCCTGCATGGCGTCTCGCGGACATTCGGTGATGTGCAGTTTCTGTGCGTGCATAAGGGTATAAAAGTACGAGTTGAACGGAAAACAGGAAAACAAATGGGGAAATCAACCTGCTTTGTCGTGAAGCATGGGCACAAAACGAAAATCTCCTTTTTCTTCCATGCTGATTTGACCATCTTCAGATTTTATCAGGAGTATCATTTTCTGCACTTCCCCCTCCCCTACCGGAATTACGGCACGACCTCCGGGTTTAAGTTGTTTCATTAAATCATCGGGTATTAAAGGCGCGCCGCAGGTAACTATGATTTTATCAAAGGGTGCAAATGCAGGCAACCCCTTGTATCCGTCACCGAAAAAAAAGCGGATTCGATAGGCGGGATTCAGCCGTGGCAAAAAATCCTTGGCCGTGTCATACAATTCTTTTTGCCGCTCGATGGAATATACCCGGGCTCCGAGTTCAGCCAGTACAGCGGCCTGATATCCCGAACCGGTGCCCACCTCCAGGATTTTATCCCCTTTTTGCACCTGAAGCAGTTGGGATTGAAAAGCTACGGTGTAAGGCTGGGAAATCGTCTGACCGGCTCCGATACGCAAAGCCTGATCGCGATAAGCCAACTCTTTGAATGCAGAATCCACGAACAGATGCCTGGGAATACGATCCATGGCGGCCAATACCTTTTCGTCTGTTATTCCCTTCTCGCGTACCTCCTTCATTAAGCCTTTCCGCAATCCTTTATCTCTGAATGAATCCTCCATTTTCATAACTTATTCAAAGGTACCATTCCTTTGATGGATAAATGGGTCAGATGTTCAATCCAATTAACAAGGTTCTGTTTAAACCCTTTGTAAGATGCTGAAAAAAGGAGATCGGCGGTTGCTACATTTGTGAGCATGAATCCACAACCGCTCAAACTGGGTATTTTGGGAGCCGGACATCTGGGGAAAATCCATCTCCGCCTGGCCAAAGAAATCAAACAAATCAACCTGGTCGGTTTTTTTGACAGCGATGCGGAAGTACGCCGGACGGTATCAGAAGAATCTGGCGTTCGAGCGTTTTCATCGGCGGAAGAACTGATGCAGCAGTGTGATGCGGTGGATATCGTAACGCCGACGCTTTCCCATTTTGAATATGCTTCCAAAGCCTTGAAATCGGTGAAGCATGTGTTTGTGGAAAAGCCGATAACCGCCACGGTGGAAGAAGCCAAAATCCTTTGCAAACTGGCCGATGAGGCAAAAGTAATTTTGCAGGTAGGGCATGTAGAACGTTTTAACCCTGCCTTCCTTGCAGCGCGGGAATCTATCAGCCAGCCCGCATTCATAGAATCGCACCGCCTCGCCGTTTTTAATCCGCGGGGCACCGACGTGAGCGTGATTTATGACCTGATGATTCACGATATTGACATTGTACTCTGCACCGTAAAATCACGCGTGAAAAAAGTGCATGCCTCCGGAGTGGCCGTCATCAGTGACACACCCGATATCTGCAATGCCCGGCTGGAGTTTGAAAACGGATGCACAGCGAATTTAACGGCAAGCCGCATCAGCCTGAAAAACATGCGTAAAACGCGATTTTTTCAGCGGGACTGCTATATCAGCGTTGATTTTCTGGAAAAAAAAGCCGAAATTCTTAAACTTTCACCCCTGGAAGGAGAGCCGGCTCCGTTTACCCCCGTGATTGATCCCGGACCTGGCAAAGGCAAAAAACAACTGAATATGATTTTACCCGAAATCCAACCCAACAACGCCATAGGGGAAGAGCTGACGGCCTTTGCATCTGCAGCAGCCGGCGAAATTCCCGTGGCAGTTTCCGGGTATGAGGGACTTTACGCCCTGGAAGTAGCCAATACCATTTCTGAAAAATTAAATTTTGCCGTCGCCTCCTTGCAATAAAAGGGATACTTTTGCGTAATAACGGCAACGTCATGAAGTCTTTTCATCCTTACAAATCGGTCCTTGCCTTGATTTTGATTTGGGCGGTTTTCTTTTTACCCGCCTGCCTAAAAGAAAAGGCTTCCGTGCCCGCCTGGCTGGAAATTGACAGCATAAGCCTTACCTCCAATTACATTGATCAGGGATCGGCCTCGAGCCGTTTCACCGATGCATGGGTATTTGTAAACAGCAACCTGGTAGGCGGGTTTGAACTGCCTTGCCGTGTGCCCGTGCTCGCAGAGGGAAGTACTGACCTGATTCTGTATCCCGGCATTCAGGTTAACGGTTTCAGCGGATTGCGATCCACTTATCTGAAAGTGCTTCCCTTCCGTCAACAAATTAATTTTGTACCCGGGCAGACGATAAAAATAAATCCGGTTTTTCAATACGATACGTTGGCCCTTTTTCCGCTTTTGGAAGATTTTGAAGGAAATTCTGGAGAATTATTCATCAAATCACCTGGCACTTCAGGTGAATATGTACGGGTAAGTAATTCACCCCAAACGGCCTTTGAAGGGAATGCATGTGCACTCATCCGGCATAACGGGGCAGAAAGCACCTTAGCCCAGATTGAATCCTTGAATTGGATGACCTTGCCCAAAGGGGGCGTTGGCATATTTTTTGAATTTAACTTCAAAGCCAACTCATCCTTCGTCATCTCCCTGCTATGCAAACCCTCGGATGGAGGCGCAATAAAAAAAATAGGCATCGTGGGGCTCAACGCTACAGAAACCTGGAAAAAAATCTACATTACCCTTTCGCCTACGGTAAATGAGTTCATTACAGGCAACCAGTTTAAACCAGTGATCGGTATGGCGCGCCAAACCGACATTCCCGTACAGGAAGTATTCATCGACAACATCAAAGTGCTTTATTAAACAGGCATGACGGAAAAAAAACGGCCTTACTCCTACCTTATTTTCGATCTGATTTTTTCAGAAATCGCCTGGGTAGCCCTGTATATTTTCCGAAAAAAGGTGGCCGAAAGTGAGGTATTCGGCATAGACATCCCCTTGGTATTTACTCCCCGTTTTTTTTGGGGTATAGCCGTTATTCCACTTGTTTGGATTTTTTTGTATGCCATGGCCGGTTTTTATGCCAAAGAGCTGCGGCGATCCAGATTAAAGGAATTAGCCCAAAGCCTGCTTTTTACGCTAATCGGATCAGTGGTGCTTTTTTTCGCCCTTATGTTGGATGATGCCGTGGCCGATTATACCTTTTACTACCGCACGTTTGGCTTTTATTTCTGTCTGCAGTTCGCGGGAACCTATATTCCGCGGCTTATACTCACCACCCGCACCAACAGATCCATACAACAGGGACGCATCGGATTCGACACACTTATCATCGGAAGCGGACCGCGTGCCGTAGAACTGATTGACGATTTAGAGAAAGAACAGATAAAGAACGGAACCCGGCTCATCGGATATTGTTCCGTAAACGGAACACCGAAACCGTCTCTCCCCCGCTCCATTCCATACCTCGGAGATGCGGCACACATCGGCGATATCCTCCGCAAGGGCAAGGCAGAGGAAGTCATTCTGGCAACCGAAAAACATGAAGACGGCGAGATTCAGCGTATTCTGGATACACTGCATGAACATGATGTAGTAGTGAAAGCCATACCCGATCTGCCTGATTTCCTTTCCGGCTCGGTACGCATGACGGCTATATTCGGAACGCCTTTGATTGAAATCTCTCCTGTAGTGATGCCGAAATGGCAACAGATCATCAAACGCCTGGGCGATCTTATTGTTTCTGCCTCTGCCCTGATTTTGCTGTCGCCTCTTTTCCTATTGTTGGGTCTGCTTATCCGGCGCGACGGAGGGCCGATTTTATACAGACAGGAGCGCATAGGGCAGCGTGGAAAACCCTTCTTCATTCTGAAATTCCGCACCATGATTATGAATGCGGAGGAGGCCGGACCGGCACTGAGTTCCAAAAATGACCCCCGCATTACACCTATAGGGCGGTGGCTACGCAAATATCGATTAGACGAGTTGCCCCAGTTTATCAATGTCTTCATCGGTGAAATGGCCTTGGTGGGCCCCCGACCCGAGCGCCGTTTTTTCATTGAGCAGATTGTAATGAAAGCCCCGCATTACAGGCTGCTGCATCGGGTAAGGCCGGGCATTACCTCCTGGGGAATGGTTAAATACGGATACGCCGAAAACGTAGACCAGATGATTAAGCGTCTGCGTTACGACATTCTTTACATGGAAAACATGTCGCTGCTGCTCGATATAAAAATTTTGATTTACACGGTGCTCACCGTAATCAAGGGCAGGGGAATGTAAACGCGTTTCTGAAATCCATAAGGAAATTATCTACTGGAAATATTCAAGCTAATTTTTCCGGTTTGGTAGAATTTTCAATGGTCATTTTCCTGGCTAACATACGAATTCAGGAAAATGCAGCAATACACAAAAATTATTCCCGATAGATACCAAAGCGTATCTGAGCGGCGGAAAGCCGTTTATAAAAGTCGAGCTCTTTTTTCATTTTTCGTGCATCGTACACAAGCAAATCCAAGCCCATCCAAAGCATAAACCAACCGGCAGGCTCAAAGAGAATAAGCAAAGCTCTTGCCAAAAAAGATTCTGAATTCAGAAACGAAACATAGCCAGCCGACAACATGACCGACAAACCGGCCAGGGTAAGCAAAAGTCCTTTGCGGTTGGACGCTTTCCGCTCTCTGCCCAACTGCTCCGCATTCAACTGAAAATAGGCATGCAGTCGCTGGGAAACCAACTCTTCCACCAACGTATCTTTTTTCGATTCAGGCATCAGGAGAGCCAGCATCATTTTTCTCCCTACCCTACCCCGGGCTACATTTCGGAGTTGCACCATAAAATCGTCGGACACGGTGCGCTTGGAATAGGGACGGGGATCAAAATCAGAAAACATATCGTCATACGAATCAAGCCAGATGCTTATTTCAGCACCATCGGGCGGGATATTGTGAGTTTTATCCGGCATTATGCACGTTTGCTTTTGTTCAAAAATCCATCCGATAAATCGCTGCACAAACCTTCAGTTGCATTTTTCGCACGATTTAGTACAGACAGGCAATTTAATTAAAATCCACCAAATGAAAACGCCTTACACCCCATCAACGGCCACAATGGATTTTGATTGATTGTCGTTTGAATGGGTTTTAAAAGGTATGAGTTCCGGGTAAATTTGACCTATGTCCCGTACTCAATTTCCATTATGTCCGTTTAACCAGGAAAACGTTCAGGAATTCAGCGCTCCGGTTCGGTTGTTTATTTGTTAGGTTGTTTGACCGTCTTGCTCCTTCATCCTTGCTCCTTCATCCTTGCTCCTTCATCCTTGCTCCTTTATCCTTGCTCCTTTATCCAAAAAAAAGAGGCACCCAAATTTGAGTGCCCCTAGGAATGGTTAGCGTATTCCGTGCATTTTTTTGAGCAACCATTTATGGATGACAAAAAGGATAACGGCGGCAGCTCCCGCCATGTATACGAATATCATGAAAAAGTCATACAAGTTATTGATCTGCATACCCAAGAAGGAAGGTTTTTCGGGTTGGAGGTTCCAAATTTCCACCTTTTCCTCAAATACGGATTTACCCTCTTTCTTTGTTTCTACGTTCTTATACCCCAGCATAAATTTCCCGTCCTCCGATATGGCCGCTTTCTCAAATTTAGGACTGGCCAATTTAATCAGTTTAAGGGAGTAAACTGAGACTTCA
>JBIJBG010000288.1:0-2761 GCA_044345355.1 Flavobacteriales bacterium | reverse complement strand
ACGGGTTTACGGGAAGTCACCGGGCAGTCTGGCATGTGGTGGAACATACTGTGTTGGCTCCTCTTTACAACTTGGTCATTAATAGCATAGAAGTTCTTTCGCTGCTGGCATTGGTAGCTACCGTTATTTTTCTTTTTCGCCGAAATATTGTGCGTCTGGCCCGTTTTCAAAAGCCTGAGATGCAGGGCTGGCCATCGCGTGATGCCAATATTATTCTATTCGGGGAAATTTTTCTCGTCATGAATATTTTCCTCATGAATTCTGCTGATGCCGCATTGCTTACATCCGGCACGGAATCTTTCATTTTATCGGGAGCCCTGGCTCCTCTATTTGACGGGGTTTCCACAGATACCCTGAAAATATTGGAAAGAGTCGGTTGGTGGGGACATCTCATCGGTATCGTAGGATTTATGGCCTATCTTCCTTACAGTAAGCACTTTCATATTTTTCTTGCGTTTCCTAATGTGTATTTCAGTAACCTGAAAGCGAAGGGAAAATTGAGCAATCTGGAAAGTGTTACCCGCGAAGTTAAACTGATGTTGGATCCGTCTGCAGATCCTTTTGCCGCGGCGCCGGCAGATGCTGAACCGGTCAGTTTTGGAGCCAAAGATGCCACGGATTTATCCTGGAAACAACTGATGGATGCCTATTCCTGCACGGAATGCGGGCGATGTACCTCGGAATGTCCGGCAAATCAAACGGGTAAATTACTCTCTCCGCGAGCCATCATGATGAAAACAAGAGACCGTATTGAAGAAATCGGTAAAGGAATTGATGCAAACGGCAATGATTTTAAAGACGGAAAAAATTTGTTGCATGATTACATCACGCCCGAGGAACTTTGGGCGTGTACCACCTGTAATGCCTGCGTTCAGGCATGTCCGGTAAATATTGACCCTCTTTCCATCATCGTTGATCTGCGTAGAAGCCTTGTCATGGAAGAATCGGCGGCCCCGGCATCGCTCAATGTCATGTTTACCAATGTGGAGAACAACAGCGCTCCCTGGCAGTTTTCTCCGGCCGACAGGTTAAATTGGGCAACCGAAGAATAATTAAAAAGGAAGAATCGGAATATGAGCGAATATTTAAAAGTACCTACCATGGCCGAAATGGCCGCTGCCGGTGAAACTCCGGATATTTTGTTTTGGGTGGGCTGCGCAGGAAGTTTTGATGATAAAGCTAAACGGGTAACGAAAGCGTTTGTCAAAATTCTGAACAAAGCCGGTGTTAAATTTGCCGTTTTGGGAACCGAGGAGGGCTGCACGGGCGATCCGGCAAAGCGTTCAGGGAATGAATTTCTCTTTCAGATGCAGGCCATGCAGAATATTCAGGTGATGAATGCCTATGAAGTGAAAAAAATTGTGGCCTCATGTCCACATTGTTTTAATACGCTGAAAAATGAATATCCGGAACTCGGCGGTCATTACGAGGTTTTGCATCATACGGAATTGCTGCAGTCGTTGCTCAATGAAGGGAAAATAACCCTTGCCGGCGGCTCCTTTCAGGGCAAGCGGATAACTTATCACGATCCTTGTTATTTGGGCCGATCCAACGGGGTTTATGAACCACCCAGGGAAATATTGGAAAAATTGGATGCCGCCTTGGCGGAAATGCCGCGAAACCGTGAACGCGGATTTTGCTGTGGTGCCGGAGGTGCTCAAATGTTTAAAGAGGCTGAGCCCGGTGAACGTGAAGTGAACGTAGCCAGATCGGAGGAAGCCCTCGCTCAGAACCCGGATGTGATTGCAGTAGGTTGCCCCTTCTGCAAAACCATGATGGCCGACGGGGTGAAGCATTTTGAAAAGGAAGATAAAGTGACCGTAATGGATGTGGCGGAGTTAATAGCCCAATCCGCTGATTTATGAGTACAGACATCTCACCTTTTTACAACAGGGGAATTGAAGAAATAACTCTTCCCGATTATGCCCGTGTATGGGTTTTTCAGGCGGATTCTTTCCTCACAGATTCTGAGGCAGAACTTCTCCGCCATGAAGGTGTTGCATTTGCCAAAGCCTGGAAGGCGCATGGCAAAGACCTGGGTGCACGGTTTGCCGTGCTCTGCAATCTGTTTGTGGTTATGTCTGTAGATGAAACCCGTGAAGGCGCTACCGGATGTTCCATTGATTCGTTTATGCGTTTTATGTTGCAAAAACAGGAAGAATTCGGAGTGAGCTTTACGAACCGTATGTGCATCGCTTATCTCGAAAATGAGGAAATCCGATTGTGCAAGAGCAGTGATTTGATGCAATTGAAAATCAATGAAAAAATCACTCCTGAAACCCTTGTCTTTGATAATTTGGTAACTACTTTGGGCGAATTTAAATATGCCCGTCTGAAGCCCGCTGCACAAACCTGGCTTGGCTCCATTTTGTGTTCTGTGGCCTCCTGAATGCTGTTTTAATAAGTGGTCGGAAATCCGTCAAACAGTCCGGAAAATGAAATGTAATCGCCGGTAAGCGTACACTCAAATACCGTTTTTTCACGTATTTTTCCTTCCTGTTTTTCTCCCGCGGCTGACATTACTTTTCGCTTGATCAGCAAATCAGCATGACAGACAATCTGAACTTCTCCGGTAGATTTTTTTTTATAGTTCCAATAGCCCTCGGCTGTTCGCTCAGTGCTCATGATTTGGGCTTCTCCCTTTCGGTCCATTTTGGTTTCCCGGATAGTTTCTTCGATCAGGAAAGTGGCATTGGATGAAATGCGGAATACGATCCTTCTTTCTTCTGTAGTATGATTTATTGAATCATTCTTTATTACC
>JBIJBG010000039.1:0-12635 GCA_044345355.1 Flavobacteriales bacterium | reverse complement strand
ATAATCCGCAGACCGTGGCTTTCGGGGTGAAAGATTTTACCCAAATCTGGGGAGGGCGTAAAAACGAGGATAATTGGCGTCGGAAAAATAAGGCAAGTGTGGCCGGCGATTTTGGCAACCAGATGTTAGATCCGCTGGCCATGGAACAACAAAAACGCGATGAGCTGGAGGCCACCAGATATAATCCGGAAACGTATTTGGCGCTTCTTCCTTTCTCGGATTCGGCTCAGGCGGCTTCCCGTGAAATGATTTATCAGGCCTTGTACGATTTGGGGATTCTGTACAAGCAGAATCTGAAAGCCTACGACAGATCCATGGAGGCTTTTGAAGACCTCGTGCGGAGAGACACGCGGAATAAACACTTTCCCGAAACGTATTATCAGCTGTATGTTCTTTGCGATCTGCTGCGTAAAACCAACGAAGCACAGCAATACAAAAACATCATTCTGGAACGCTTTCCCCAGAGCGAATATGCCCTCATAATCAAAGATCCGGAATATCTCAAACAGAAAGAATTGCAAAAGAAAGGGGCTGAACGGTTTTATGAAGAAACGTTTTCTCTTTTTAAAAAAGGAGATTTCGCCTCGGCAGCGGCGAATTGTGTGAGTGCAAAATCGGTGTATGCCAAAAGCGAAGTGTTGCCCCGTTTTGCCTTATTGTATGCACTGATTGAGGGCCGAAAGGGGAAGGATGTCTATCTGTCGGCTCTTACTTCAGTAGAAACGGAATATCCGGGCACGGAGCAGGCACTTGAAGCCGGAAAAATCATTGCCCGGTTGAACGAGTCGGGTAATGCAGAAAACGCATCGGATTCAAAACCGACCAAGAATGAATTGTTTGAAAAAGACAATAGGGGTCCTCATTATGTGGTGATACACGTGCCCGGTGCCGGCGTGGTCTTAAATAAATCCAAAACGGCGATAGCCAATTTCAACAGCTCCTATTATTCCACGGAAACTATCGATATACAGGAGCTCATGTTTGGCGCTGATGCCAAAGTTTTGGTGCTGAAAACATTTGAAGGCTCGGAAAAAGCCTTGGTGTATCTGTATGCGCTGGAAAAAAACAGTGAAATTATAGAGCAGATTCCCACAGATGAAATCTGCACCCCGTTTGTGATTACCGTAAAAAACTTCGCTGCTTTGTTGTCCAAACCCAACCTTCCTGAGTACATGAAATTTTACTACGAAAATTACCGTCCCAAGTAAATTCCATTACTTTAGTAACTTAAAAATAAGGGTATGTTTAAGGGAAAAGAAAATAATGCAGGCGCTCCGAGAGGAACGGATTCAGGAGCTATAAATGCCATCATATCGGGAACCACCATTGAGGGCAACATGCTCATTCAGGGAAGCGTCCGTTTTGACGGGCACCTGAAAGGCACTTTGGAGTGCAAGGGCCGTGTAGTGATCGGCAACTCCGGAATTGTGGACGGAAATATCATTTGCAACGATGCGGATATCACGGGCAGGGTGACGGGCAATATTTTCGCCAAAGAACTTACCCGGTTATCCTCCGGCTCCCATGTGAAGGGCGACATCAAAACCGGCCAGTTGGCCATAGAGCCCGGAGCGGTATTTATCGGAGGATGCAGCATGGTGAATGAAAAGCTGAAACCTGAGCCTCAGCCCGCCAAAGTCTGATGAATGCATGGAAGAAATCGCCGGAGAACTCATCCCCTGAAGGCCGGAAGACAGCCTTGCGTCTTTTGGGAATAGCCTGGCAGATGATCGGCACGGTACTTCTTTTTTTTGGCATCGGCTGGCTGGTGGATGAAAAATGGTTTCCGGGGGCAAAGCCCTGGGGTACGCTCGGGTTCACCCTTTTCGGTGTTATTGCCGCCATGGTGCTCGTGATTCGGGAAGTGGTCAGAATGAAACCCTAACGATGGATTTATGCTGAAAAAATTGGGTGGCTATTTTTTGGGGGTGACGATAATTACCTTTCTCCTTTTTCTCTTTCATGCCGCCGTTCCTTCTTTTTACCCTGCATACCACCTGACTAAAGGGTATGCGCTTATTCTGATTTTTGCCTTTCTCTTTCTTTTTCTGCACGGCGTAATTTTTGCTTTCACCAAAGGCAGGCCCGAATGGCTTGCTCAGATGTTTCTGGTTCAGACCACCTTGAAAATGCTTATTCTGCTGAGTCTGTTTCTCCTGTTGTCCCGAATGTATCCCCAAGAGAAATTTTCGCTGATGGCTTTGTTTTTTTTCGCCTATCTTTCCTTTACGTTGCATGATCTTTTTTGGCTGCTTCGGTTTGTCAAAAAAAATGCATCGGCGAAATAATCGGATAAATTGTCTGGAAATCAGATGTCTGATGTTTCTTTTGAAAGAAATGGGTTAAGCCTTCTTTTTGACGAAAAAACCTCTAAATTTGCACTCGATTTGGTGTAAGGCTAATTTATTGTCTAACAAAATGAATTTCAGCAAGTTACTAAAAACATTGGCGATTTCTGCCACTTTTTTTGTCTCTCATTTTTCTGTGCGGGCATCTGAATCGGGTGGAGAATTCAATGTGTCTGAAATGATCATGCACCACGTAAAGGATGCCCATGAATGGCATCTTTGGGGCGATGCGCATCACGGTACCTCAATCTATTTTCCGGTAATTTTGTTGGATGGAGGATTAACCTGTTTTTCTTCTTCGCATCTGTATCACGGGGAAGTAAAAACAGCCGTTGACCATAAAAGCGGAAAAACCCATACCTACCTGGCCGGTCACGGACCCGCCGAAGGCTATGCCCTGTTTCATGAGAAAATTTTTAAACTGACCGACGGGGAATTGCATTTTGAGGAGGATCATCCTCACGGGGAAGGAATCAAACCGCTTGATTTTTCGATAACCAAAAACGTATTTGTTCTTTTTCTCAGCGTTTTCATCATTCTCTTTCTTGCCCTGAGCACGGCCCGGTACTACAAAAAGAACGGAGCGGTTGCTCCACGTGGAGTGGCTAAATTTATTGAGCCTCTTGTGGTATTCATTCGTGATGAAGTGGCCAAAACGAATATCAATCACCACAAATACGCAAAGTATGTTCCCTATTTACTTACTATTTTCTTTTTTATTCTGACTGGCAATTTACTCGGACTTGTTCCGCTTTTGGGTGCGAATTTGACCGGAAATATCACCGTTACCTTCTTTTTGGCTTTTTGTACGTTGTTGGCTACCGTATTTTCCGGGAATAAAAACTACTGGAAGCATATTTTTGCCACTCCCGGTGTCCCCAAACCGCTTCTGCTTATCATGATTCCCATTGAATTGGTGGGCATATTGACTAAGCCATTCGCTTTGATGATCCGTCTTTTTGCCAACATTACGGCGGGCCACGTCATCATTTTAGCATTCATCGGCATTATTTTCATCAATAAAAATATGGGCTGGGCCGGTCTTTCCGTACCCATGGCTTTGTTTATTTCGGTGTTGGAAGTGCTGGTTGCTTTTCTCCAGGCCTTTTTATTCACCATGTTATCGGCTCTTTTTATCGGGGCTGCCGTTGAAGAAGATCATCATTAAAACGCGTTATTAATAAATCAAAAACAAAAAAAGATGACTGGAACAGTTGGAGCAATCGGAGCAGGTCTGGCCGTATTAGGCGCAGGACTGGGAATCGGGAAAATCGGATCTTCCGCTATGGAAGCCATTGCCCGTCAACCTGAAGCTACAGGTAAAATCCAAACGGCCATGATTATCGCAGCCGCCTTGATTGAGGGTGTTGCCCTCTTCGGCGTGGTTGTGGGTTTCCTTGGCTTGTAAAAACATGCACACCGGTTTGCAACGGTTGGTTGCAAACCGGTGTTTCTTTGAATCAAAAAAACGAAATAAGATAAGAAAATGGACTTGATTACACCGGACTTTGGTCTTTTATTCTGGACGGGATTGGTTTTCGTTCTGCTGTTGTTTCTGCTCACAAAATTTGCCTGGAAGCCCATTTTGGGAGCCGTTAATGAGCGTGAGAAGAAGATTTCCGAAGCATTGGAACTGGCGGAGCGCACCAAAGCCGAGATGAAAGAGTTGGCCGCACAAAATCAAAATTTATTGGCTGAGGCGGCGAAAGAAAGAGAAGCTATTCTGAAAGCGGCCCGCGAAGCTTCAGACAAGATGGTTTCTGAGGCTAAGGAAAAAGCATCTGCCGAAAGTGCCAAGTTGCTTGAACAGGCCCGCGAAACTATTCATAATGAGAAAATGCGTGCCGTGACGGAAATCAAAAACGAAGTAGGCAGATTGTCTATCGAGATTGCCGAAAAACTGCTGCGCGAAAACCTTCGTGACGAGTCAAAGCAAAACGAAAGTATTGAGCGTTTGTTGAACGACGTGAATCTGAACTGATGGCAGGACAAAGCAAAATAGGAGTAAGATACGCCCAGGCATTATTTACGCTGGCTTCTGAGCGCAAAGAAACCGACAAGGTGTATGCCGATATGAAGGCGTTTTCTTCTGCATTTGACGGGTCTGAAGAATTGCGGATTATGCTGAAAAGTCCCGTGATAAAGGCAGACAAAAAAGTATCTGTCATTCAGTCCGTTTTCGGAGGCGAGTTAGCCGAATTGACCACCGTATTTTTTGAAAAACTGGCGAAAGGGAAGCGCGAAAGACACCTGGGAGATGTTGCTAAGGCGTTTATTCATCAGGTGGATGCCTCTCGCGGCATTTATACGGTAAAGGTAAAAACAGCCGCTCCGCTTACCGAGGCAAACCGCCAAAAAATTCAGCAGTTGGCCCGGGGAGCTCTTTCAAAAGGAGACGCCAAAGAAATACGCTTTGAAGAAGCGGTGGACGCCGCTTTAGTAGGCGGCTTCATCCTTACCGTGGACGACAGGCAGGTTGACACCTCCTTTGCACACAAGCTTCGCGAATTGGAGCGTTCTTTTAATGAAAACATTTATATCAAAAACTTTTAATCAAACGAGTTAACATTTACTAAGATGGCTGAAATCAAACCCGCAGAAGTATCTGCAATCATCCGCCAACAACTTTCCGGATTTAATTCCGATGCGCAGCTTGAAGAAGTGGGATCCATTCTTCAGGTAGGTGACGGGATTGCCCGCGTTTACGGAATGAATAACGTGCAATCAGGCGAGCTGGTGCAGTTTGAAAACGGATTAAAAGGAATTGTATTGAACCTGGAGGAAGACAATGTGGGTGTGGTACTTTTGGGACCATCCGCAGATCTCAAAGAAGGTCAGACGGTGAAGCGCACCCGCGAAATCGCCTCTATCCCCGTAGGAGAAGGCCTTTTGGGCCGCGTGGTGGATCCTTTGGGAAATCCCATAGACGGCAAAGGGCCTGTCAGCGGTGAGAGAATATCTATGCCCTTGGAGCGTAAGGCTCCCGGTGTAATTTATCGTCAGCCGGTAACCGAACCGCTTCAGACGGGTATAAAATCAATTGATGCCATGATCCCCATCGGCCGCGGTCAGCGTGAGTTGATCATCGGCGACCGTCAGATCGGTAAAACGGCCATTGCCATTGATACCATCATCAATCAGAAAGAATTTTACGATAAGGGGCAACCCGTTTTCTGTATTTACGTTGCCATCGGCCAAAAAGGTTCTACGGTTGCGGGAATTGCGAAAACGTTGGAAGATGCCGGAGCCATGCCTTACACGGTAATTGTAGCCGCCAGCGCATCTGATCCCGCGCCCATGCAGTTTTACGCGCCTTTCTCGGGTTGCGCCATCGGTGAGTTTTTCCGCGATACGGGCCGTCCCGCATTGATTGTATATGATGATCTTTCCAAACAGGCCGTAGCTTACCGTGAGGTATCTCTTCTTTTACGCCGTCCTCCGGGCCGCGAGGCGTACCCCGGTGACGTATTTTACCTCCACAGCCGTTTATTGGAGCGTGCCGCCAAGGTAATCAATAACGATACTATTGCCGGGCAGATGAATGATTTGCCTGAAGGGTTGAAAGGAAAAGTAAAAGGAGGAGGTTCGTTGACAGCTCTTCCTATCATTGAAACTCAGGCGGGTGACGTTTCGGCGTACATTCCTACTAACGTAATTTCCATTACCGACGGTCAGATTTTCCTGGAATCGAATCTTTTTAACTCCGGTGTGCGTCCGGCCATTAACGTGGGTATCTCCGTTTCACGCGTGGGCGGAAACGCGCAGATTAAATCCATGAAAAAAGTGGCAGGTACCTTGAAGTTAGATCAGGCCCAGTACCGCGAATTGGAAGCATTCTCTAAGTTTGGTTCTGATTTGGATGCCGCTACGAAAGCCATTCTGGATAAGGGAGCACGCAACGTGGAAATTCTGAAGCAGGCGCAATATTCACCCATGACGGTGGAGAAGCAGATTGCCATCATTTATGCCGGTACAAAAAATCTGCTCCGCGAGGTGCCCGTGGCCAAGGTGAAAGAATTTCAGACGGCTTACCTGTCTGCATTAGAGGCACAATATCGTCCTACGTTGGATGCACTGCGGTCCGGAAAAATCGATGATGAGATTACCGGCGTGTTGGAAAAAGTAGCCAAAGAGGTAGTTGCTACATTTAAATAATCAGTTCTAAGTCCCCTTTTTGTAGGGGGCTTTTTATTTTTTCAATCAGGATATCGTTTGCTATGCCAAATCTTAAGGAAGTAAGAAACAGAATCGCGTCGGTTACCTCAACCAGGCAGATTACCAGTGCCATGAAATTGGTTTCTGCCTCCAAGCTTAAAAGAGCCCAGGATAATATCACCAAGATGCGTCCGTATGCTCACAAGCTAAAAGAAATTTTAGAAAATTTGGGGAGCTCGGCAGAGAGTATGGCTGAAAGCCCTTATGCAGAAAAGCGCGATGTCCAGCGGGTATTGGTGGTAGCTGTTTCGTCCAATAAGGGTCTGTGCGGTGCATTTAATGCGAATGTGATTAAAAAGACGGTGCAGCAAATAAACACCTATAACCACTTGCCTGCTCAGAGCATTTCGATACTCTGTGTGGGGCGAAAGGCTTTCGGTCCTCTTTCAAAAAGGAATAACGCGATTTCGCCCTTGTCTGAAACGGTGGTGGATCGTCCTACGTTCGCCCATTCCAATGAATTGGCGGAGGACATCATGCGCAGATTTGCGGCTGGTGAATTTGACCGCGTGGATGTAGTTTACAATGAGTTTAAAAGTGCCGCTTCCCAGCAGGTGGTGGTGGAGCAATTTTTACCGATTACTCCCCCTGCATATGTCGATAGCAAAGCCGCCAATAAGGACTATATCTATCAGCCCGATAAGCAGGAGATCATGTATAACCTTATCCCGGCTTCATTGAAGACCCGCTTTTTCAAAGTTATTTTGGACTCACAGGCCGCTGAGCACGGAGCCAGGATGACTGCCATGCATAAAGCGACTGACAATGCGGGAGAGTTGCTCAAGGAATTAAAACTAAGTTACAACAAAGCCCGTCAGGCGGCCATTACCAATGAGATATTGGAAATTGTAGCCGGTGCAGAAGCATTGAATTAACGAATATTTTTTCGGTCCGGGGGAATTTCTTATTTTTGCCCCCGCATTGCCCGATCGTCTAATGGCAGGACAACTGATTTTGGTTCAGTTTGTGTTGGTTCGAATCCAGCTCGGGCAACAACAAAAGCCTACCTCAAAGAGGTAGGCTTTTGTGCTTATATAAATGCCAAGCTTGCTTGAGCATTTATATAAGCACAAAAGACGCCTTGCGCAGCAAGGCAGGCTTTTGTTGGGTCTATCCCCCTTTATGGATCAGCGCAACTAATCCGCTCGCTTGAGCATTTCCATAAGCACAAAAGACGCCTTGCGCAGCAAGGCAGGCTTTTGTTGGGTCTATCCCCCTTTATGGATCAGCGCAGCTAATCCGCCCGCTTGAGCATTTATATAAGCACAAAAGACGCCTTGCGCAGCAAGGCAGGCTTTTGTTGGGTCTATCCCCCTTTATGGATCAGCGCAGCTAATCCGCTCGCTTGAGCATTTCCATTAGCACAAAAGACGCCTTGCGCAGCAGGGCAGGCTTTTGTTGGGTCTATCCCCCTCATGGATCAGCGCAGCTAATCCGCCCGCGCATGTATTTGAAAATATTTTTTTAATGTAGTTTTCTCATTCCTGATTTTTGTCAGTCTTTTCCCCGGACGAAAAGGGTAACTTTGGTTCAATTAAAAGTTTCTGAGTATGAAAATCAATGTAGGAAATTGGGATCGGATTATCCGCGTGGTATTGGCCGTGGTATGCGCCGTACTTTATTTTACGGGTGTAGTGAAAGGTGCCTGGGGTATTGTTCTGCTTATTTTCGGCGGAGCCATGCTGATAACCGCAGCCGTGGGTTTTTGCGGTTTATATTCTTTACTGGGCGTGAACACTTGCCCCGTAAAAGAGGCGAAGCCGTCAAAGCAGTAAGGTTGCCCTGAAGAACACTTCTTTTCCGGCGCGGGGTGCAATAGATTGTTTGCATTTTTCCATGTGCAGGATTTGAAGATGTTTACCCAGAACCTGTCTGTATTCTGTTTCGGTTCCTCCGAACGGGGGCTTGTCCGTGTTCATCGGAGCGTCGAAAAGTAAACCGGCCAGTTCTCCTTTAGGATTCAGCAAGCCGGCCATTTTTGCTGCGTATGCTTCGCGCAGATCGGGATTCAGGGCGCAGAAAAAAGTCTGTTCCAGAATGAAATCATAGTTCCCTGAGTGATTGAAAAAATCTTCGTGGAGTAGTTGCCCTTTGGGAAATTCGGGGATGCGTTTTTTCAGGTTCAGTAAGGGGATTTCCGAAATATCCACCACGGTAATATCGTGAAATCCCATTTCCCACAATTTCTGTGCTTCATAGGCATTTCCCGCACCGGGAATAAGCACAGAGGCATGACGTGGTTTATCTTCCATATAGGTAATAAGCGCCGGCGAGGCGTCCCCGATATCCCATCCGGTTTCCCCTTTCAGGTAGCGGTGGGTCCAATATTCGCGATTTAATTCCATCCGGTTATTTTTTCAGATCCAGTCTGACCACATTTTCTACATGGTAGGTATGGGGAAACATATCCACGGGCTGCACCAGGCTGATTTGATACTTTTCGCATAAAATGACTAAATCCCTCGCCTGTGTGGCGGGGTTGCAGCTTACATACACAATCCGTTTCGGTTCTATTTCCAGTATTTTTCGGCACACGTCTTCATGCATTCCCGCGCGTGGCGGATCGGTGATGATGACATCGGGTTTCCCATGTTCCGTGATAAAGGAATCATTCAATACCTGTTTCATATCTCCAGCAAAAAAGGAGGTATTTGTGATATGATTAAGGGCGGCATTTTTTTCGGCATCTTCAATAGCTTCGGGAACATATTCCACACCTACCACTTTTGAGGCGCTCTCGGCTATATAACAGGCGATGGTGCCCGTTCCCGTGTACAGATCATACACGAGTTCGTTTCCGCTGAGGGCTGCAAATTCTTTGGTTATGTCGTATAGCTTTTTTGCCTGTCGGGTGTTGGTCTGAAAAAAGGATTTCGGACCGATCAGGCATTTCAGGTTACCGAGCGATTCTTCTAAAAAAGGGCTTCCTTTAACCAGTTCCAATTCCCGGTCGTAGAGGGTATCATTGAATTTGGTGTTGACAACCTGGTATAGCGAAACAATCTGTGGGAAAGTATCTGTCAGAAAATCAGTCACCTTTTTTTGCCATTCGGGTTGGGAATATGCAAAGGCAACGATGACCATTACCTCTGCTTTCTGGTTTGTACGCACGATCAGATTCCGCATGAAGCCTTCATGTGTCCGGATATGGTAATAGGGAAGATTCTGTTTGAGCGTGAATTCGCGCAATCCGTTTCTTATAGCGTTGGATGGCTCGGGTTGCAGGAGACATTCTTCCACATCAAAAATTTTATCAAACATTCCCGGAACATGAAAGCCCAAAGCCCTGCGTTCGGCAATCTCCTGTCCAGTGTTCATTTCTTCCGTCGTCACCCAGCGTGATGCGGTAAATCCGAAATCCATTTTATTGCGGTACCCGAAGGTGTTTTCGCCGCCTATTATGGGTAAAATCTCTGGGAATTGCAGATGGCCGATCCGCGTTAAGCAATCAAAAACGACTTTTTGTTTGTATTCCAATTGCTTTTCATAGTGCAGGTCTTGCCGGGTGCATCCTCCGCAAAGGCCGAAATGCCGGCAGGAAGGCTTTTCCCGAAAAGGAGATAATGCATGGAAATGAACCGCTTTTCCTTCCGCGTAATTCCTTTTTTTCTTGGTGATTTGTATATCGGCCACGTCTCCCGGAACGGCATTTTTTACGAACACCGCCATGCCTTCATGTCGCCCCACCGATAATCCGTCAGTTCCCGTATCAGTTATGGCTACTTGGGGAAGCAGCTGAAGTTTTTTTGCACCCATGGGGCAAAGGTAATCGGAACACGTCAAATGGACTTAAACCAATCATGGATAAACGGGCCATTCACAGCCGCACGTGAATAAGTTGACGGGGAGTTTATACAACCCGGTGTGCTTTTTGCGTTTTTTTAAGTTATGATTATTCGCCTGCTTATTTTCGGAATTTTTCTTGCGTCGCTTCCCGCTTCTTTTTCACAAAATGTGGTTTCGGCAGAAATTTCCCGGTTGAAAAAAGACCCCGCCCTTACCCATGCGGCCTGGTCATTTTTGGCCGTATACGGGGATACCAAGGATACCATAGCCCGGCATAATGAACGTATGGCCCTAACGCCGGCCTCTGTGATGAAGTTGGTTACCACGGGCGCCGCGTTACAGATTCTTGGGCCTGATTTTCGGTTTCGCACGCGTTTCTACATGCACGGCAAACTATCGCCCGATGGGCAACTCAACGGGGATTTGATTATACGCGGAGGCGGAGATCCGACATTGGGGTCGGATAAATGGAAAGAAACCTCCCGCGATTCGCTCTATGCCTCGGTATTTCGTTTTCTTTCTGCCAAAGGGATACGTTCCGTGAAGGGAAATATCCTTGCCGATGCATCTGTTTTTGAAGAACTGATGGCTCCCCCGGGGTGGAATTGGGGCGATATCGGCAATTATTACGGAGCGGGACCTTCGGGCCTCAGCATCTGCGATAATTTGGTTATTTATTGTTTCCGGTCGGGTAAGCATGGGGAGCCCACGGAAATATTCAGAACCATTCCCGAGTTGAAGAGCGTACAATTCCGCAATCTCGTTTCGGCGGGAGGTTCAGGCGATAATGCCTATGTATTCGGTGCGGAATATGGCGCTTTGCGTTATATCCGCGGAACGATTCCCGCTTACAGCGATTCTTTTTGCGTAAGAGGAAACATGCACGATCCTCCCTTATTTGCCGGATTGCTGATCAAACAGGCACTGGCAGAAAAGGGCATTGCCATTTCCGGCGAGGTGATTACCAACCGGGAAATGAAAAATACGCCCGTATATTCGGCTTCTGACGTGGTTGAACTTGGATTTGTGGAGTCTCCGCCCCTCTCGGCCATTATTGAGGTGGTTAACCAATCCAGCAACAACCTGTATGCGGAGCATATTCACAAGCGTCTTTCAGCTAAAGCGGGTGCGGAAGGAAGTAATTCGGAGTCGAACCGGATACTCAGCCGGTTTTGGGAAGAAAAGGGTTTAGATCCCAAGGGCATGTTCATTACCGACGGCAGCGGGCTTTCCCGCAGCAATGCCATGAATGCAGAAAATCTGGTGCGGATGCTTCAGGTGATTTCCTCGGACAAAACGGCCGAAGCATTTAAAAAGTCGCTTCCCGTGGCGGGTAAATCAGGCACCTTGCGCAACATGTGTAAGGACACCGAAGCTGAAGGAAATCTGATGGCCAAAAGCGGAACCATGAACCGTGTGAAGGCCTATTCCGGATATGTGAAAGCGGGCAACGGCAGACCGGTAATGTTTGCCATGACCTTTACCAATTTCTCCTGTTCGAATGCGGAGTTGGTGAAGAAAATTGAAAATCTGATGGCGAAAATGGCGGTAATCAGGTAAGCGTAGCAAAGGCTTATTGTGCGACATGATGCAGATTGACAGCCGATTGGGTAAAACTGAATCCGCTTCATTTGAAGCGATCAATAAAGAATTGCAATTTACTGATGCACGTTCACCGTGCCCTTGTGCGTGTATAACCCGTCAGGCGTCATAAACTCAATAACCACGAAATAGGTTCCGTCGGGAACGGTTTTACCTGCCGCCGTAGTGCCATCCCAGGATATTTGGGGTAAATCGGTTTCGAACATCAGATTGCCCCAGCGGTTGAAAATGGAACAGCGGAAATTGTCATATCCGCTCAGGGTAATTTCAAATAAATCATTTACCCCGTCACCATTCGGCGTGAAAATATTGGGAATGTTGATGCCTTCTATAATCGATACGGATGCCTCGGCGGTATCTTTACATCCTTCCGGAGATGTGGCTATCAGCACGATATCATAGGATTCCGCCGTGTTGTAAATATGCGTAGGATTTTGCAGGGTGGATGTGTTGTTATCGCCGAACGTCCAATTCCACTGTACGGCATTTTGGCTCTGATCGGCAAATACCACGGGTTGGGAACCGAGCCCTCCGTTGGGTGAGTAGTTGAAATCGGCAATTACTTCCGGGTTTACCAGTACGTTCATAACCTGCGGAAAGGATTCGCACCCGTTTTGTGCAGTAACGGTTAATGTAACCGAACCGGGACCACCCGCACCGTTCCAAAGCACCACGGCCTCATTA
>JBIJBG010000111.1:0-6598 GCA_044345355.1 Flavobacteriales bacterium | reverse complement strand
TTATTTGGAAACGCACCGGACGGCACCTACTATTATGTGCTCACCTTCTCCTACAAGCCCGGGTCTAACGAACCGAAGCAAAGTATTGAAAAGGGAATTTTGGTAATTTCCAGATAACGAATAAAGAAAAGTTGACCTCAACGAGGTCGTTGAATTTAACACTTCTTTGCAAAAGAAGAACTTATTTCTACTTTTGCGTAGCAGAAAACTAAACATGTACCCTTTGAGATGAATCGTCATTCCCTATTTCTGGTTTTATTATTAGTATCCATGAGGGTTGAGTACATGTATGCACAATCCTTTAATTTTGCAGAATTGCAGGGCCAGCCGGTGATGAATACCGCAGGATGGAATCTGACCGGAAATGCTGCAGTGGGCGACACCCCCGGTGATGCGGACAATTTCAACAATGAACTAATTTTAACCAATCCCAACAGCACCCAAAGCGGAGGTATATTTTTTAATCAACCGATTAATCTGGGAATATGCACCGAATGGGTGGTCACCTTTGATTTTCGTATGTTCGACGGAAATGGGGCAGACGGCATTGCCTTTTGCTTTTTGGATATTCCCCCGGCAGGTTTCGTACCGGGAGGAGGGGTAGGTATCCCCGGAACGGCCAACGGATTAAAAATTGTTTTCGACAGCTGGGATAACGGGTGCGGAAGCAATCCCGAAATTCAGGTTGGTTACGGGGTAGGCTACAACGAATGTCCTCAGGCAAACTTTAATTTGGTGAAAGTGAATAACAGCGGAGGAAATCTGAGTTTTCTCCGTTCAAACGGGTACAATTCGGCCCAAATCACCTACAACAGCGGAAACATCAGCGTAACGGTAAACGGAACCCTCTGGCTTACGGCCAACTATACGGCCAACTTCACCGGGTATATGGGTTTTACGGCCAGCACGGGAGGCAGTACTGACCGCCATTCTATAAGAAACGTAACCATTTACACGCCAATACCTCCATCCGATGCAGGCGCTGATGTTTCCTTCTGTAGTGGAGGAAATGCCCAGTTGGGAACTACGGCAAACCCCTTATTTGTCTATTCATGGTCTCCTTCTACGGGTTTATCCCAAAATAATGTATCGAATCCTACCATTTCCCTTACAAATCCCGGTGGTACTCCGCAACAAATCATTTACACGGTTACCACCGCTCTGGCCGCTAATCCATCAGCATGTTCCAGTTCCGACCAGGTTGTGGTAACGGTAAATCCCGCCCCCCTTTCATCGTTTACACTTTCCGATACGGTAGTCTGCGAAAATGAACCCGTAACGGTTACCTACTCTGGCAATATGCCACCATTGGCGGGGTACACCTGGAATTTTGGAAGCGCCGACATTCTTTCCGGCACCAATCCATCCCAAGGTCCGTTTGTGCTTTCATGGCCAACAAGCGGCACTTTTGATGTAACCCTTTCCGTGGCGCAGTTCGGGTGCTTTTCGCCCCTGACCACACAATCTGTTTCCGTAAATCCCTACCCGCAAATTTCTATTTCAGGCCATAGTGAAATATGCAGCGGAGATACCGCCGTCTTAACCGCGAACTCAGATTTAAACGGCACCGCATTTCAGTGGCTTCCAGGAAATGAAAACACCGATCAAATCACCGTAAGTCCAACCACAACCACCCTATTTCAAGCCGTCGGAACGAGTCCCTTTGGTTGTGTTTCAGACACGGCATTCTCGTTGCTCACGGTTAAACCGACTCCCGTTGCTTCCATCTCAGGGCCAGTTCAGATTTGTGCAGGAGATACCGTTTTGCTCACAGGATCATCAACCGTAAATGGAGCCACTTTTACCTGGATACCCGACGGTGAAAGCACATCAACTCTTTCTGTTTCTCCTGCTTCTGATGCAACATACGCATTACATCTTGAGGCCGACGGTTGTTTCTCCGATACCGTATCCATAGAAATCGCCGTTGACCCCGTGCCTGAATTTTCCATTCCGGACAGTACCCAGATCTGTCCGGGGGATGCATTCTCCCTGACGGCACAATCCAATACCCCTGGAGTCAATTTTGATTGGAATACCGGCGAATTTACAGGTAACCCTTATCAATCTACTCCTTTACAAACCATGATAATCCCTGTATTTGCCTTCGGTGAAAATTGCACATCGGCGGTAAAGACTACGGTGGTAGAAGTATTGGAAAATTGCAACTGTGAAGTAATTATCCCCAATATATTTACACCAAACGGCGACGGGGTAAACGATGAATTCTCGCTTGCCGATCCACAAAATTGCGTATTTACCTCATACTCCTTCATTATTTACAACCGCTGGGGAAATGCGGTTTGGCAGGCTGATGATATCACGGATGTGTGGGACGGGAAATCCCTTTTCGGAGCTGCTGCGGACGGAACGTATTACTACGTATTTATTTACTCGTACAAACCCGGCAATGATGCTCCCATAGAAGTGGTGGAAAAAGGGATTGTAGTGATTGCCCGATAATCAACCTAATTTAGGACAATTGCGGCAATGCCAGCCTTTTCGCTTGTATTTCTTGCAACATTTCTTCTTACATTCCAAGCCTCCATCTATGCCCAGCCGTGCATTTTCCGCACAAAAGCCCATGCGCTCCGGCAAATCGATGATCTTGCTGTCTGAATATTTAATTGGTGCATTTTCCACGGTAGCGAAATTAATGACAGGCATGTTGCCGGGAAATACCTCGGAAAAAAATCACCTGAACAGGGGATGAAAAACTGAACGGGTGATTCTTAAAAAAGAATATCTTGGGATAAGCCGAATGGCAAAAATTATGGAGGCGAAACACTTCACTTTATCGCAACTGATGGGCGCCGTGGAAGACACGGTTACAGGAATATTCAGCGGTCATGAATTCACGTTTATCGCAGAAACGGGTGACATTAAAAATTACCCCGAAAGGCAATACTGTTTTTTCAATCTGGTGGAAAAAAAGAACGGAGAAATCTTGGCCAAGGCGGATGCCGTAATCTGGCGGAGCCACTATCCCCTGATTCGCCGTTTTGAAACAGCCACCGGAAAACGATTTGAAAAAAACATGCAGGTACTTTTCCGGGGAGAAATTACCTTTCATCCCGTTTTCGGGCTTCGCATCCGCATCACCCATATTGACGAAGCTTACACACTCGGACTTATCGAAAAAGAGCGGCAGGAAGTATTGAACCGTCTTTTGACGGATTATGCCAGATGGGTCCACATGGAAAACGGAGAATACATCAGCGCAAACCGACGCCTTCCCCTTCCCGCAGTAGTGCAGCGTATCGCACTTATAACCGCCCCGGATTCCGACGGACTGCGCGATTTTATGCATGAATTGGAAAATAATCCCTTCGGCTATCGCTTTCACGTTACCCCCTTTCTTACCCGAGTGCAGGGAAAAGAGGCTGAAAAAGAAATTGAGCGTGCGCTGTATCTTGCAGCGGAGCGGGCTGATTGTTTTGATGTGGCCGTTGTCGTGCGTGGGGGTGGAAGCGGACTGGATTTAGGCCCGTTTGATTACCTGGAGCCCGCCATTGCCATTGCTTCCTTTCCCATTCCCGTGATTACGGGCATCGGCCACGAACGAAATGTGAGCGTAGCCGATCTGATGAGCCATATGCGGGTAAAAACACCCACTAAAGCTGCATCCTTCATCATTGAGCACAACGCAGCATTTGAAAACCGGCTGGAAGAGTTTGGCCGGATCATTATGCATGAAAGCCGGCAACAGCTCCAACTAAATCAAAGACGTTTAGACAAGCTAGGGATATACCTGTTGTCAAAGGCTGAACAGCACTTACTCAAACAGAATCATTTTCTAGAATCCCTAGAGCAACGGATCAAATCCAGAAATCCGCGTTGGATACTTTCTCTAGGCTACAGCCTTGTACGGCAAAGGGGAAAACTCATCAGCTCCTCGGGTAGGCTGAGTCCGATAGAACAACTTGACATTGAATTCAATGATGGAAAGGTGTCCGCAATAATTACCTCAACAGAATAACACATGAAAAACGTACTGACCTATTCGCAGGCCATCAAAGAATTGGAAGAACTCACCGCCCGAATTGAAGAAGGAATGGCAGACCCGGATACCCTTACCGACAATATCAAACGGGCCCTTGAACTGATTTCGCACTGCCGCCAAAAACTCCGCGAAACAGAAACAGAAATGGAAAAACTAAATCCAAAAGACGGGCAATAAATGAAGGAGATAATGAATTAATTCCTTACTATTGCATTTAATTTGCCGTTTCGTCATTATGCAGCGATTCTAAGGCAAAAGTGAAAGCAACCATTCCGTTTTATGCAATACAATACCCAACGCAGCAAACTGATTATTTCCGAATACGGCAGAAACATTCAAATCATGGCCGAGTTGGCCTGTGAAATAAAAGACCGGGAAGAGCGCAACAGGGCGGCGAAGTCCATCATTCAGCTTATGGGCATTATGAAGCCCCAGGTGCGGGAAGAAGAGGATTACCAGCGGAAACTGTGGGATCATTTGCATATCATTTCGCATTTTGAGCTGGACGTAGACAGCCCCTATCCCATGCCTGATCCTACCCAGAAAAAAGCAGAACCGAAAAAACCGGCCTACCCGAAACGCAAGATGCGTTATGCCCACTACGGAAATCTGGTAGAACGTTACATCAAAGCAGGGAGTGAGTTGCCCGAAGGCGAAGAAAAAGATGCACTCACCAAGATTGTGGCCAACCTGATGAAAAGAAATTACCTGAACTTCAACCGGGATTCGGTTAACGATGAAATGATCAAACAACAACTACAGGATTTGTCAGCCGGGAAGATGACCGTTTCAGAAGAATTTAAACTGGCTTCTACGGGAGATATTCTACAGTTGAACAAAGTAAACAGCCAGGTGGGAGTAGTATCGCAAAACAACTACAACAAAGGAGGCGGAACAGCCAAAAAGAAGAAAAAAAAGAAAAAGAAAATGTAACCCGACAGGAAAGAGTTAATCCCCTTCCCTTACCACCGGCTACTTTCCAACTTTGAAAATACGACCCCGAGTATTGGGCATCGTCCGTACATATTACATTAACCGTATCTTTTTCCTGAGTTCCCTCTTCGGTTACGATACAATCATAACATTTGGGCTTACACCCGGCTGAAAGAAAAACAAGCAGAAAGAAAAGCCCCAAAAAGGGTCCATAAAAAACAGAATTGTATGAATAACCCTTTTTACTCACGCACCTGATCAAGATGATAATTTCTCTACAATTTCCGGCGCAATGCCCATGTTACTGAAACCTCCGTCATGATACAGATTCTGCATGGTAATCATGCGGGAAAGATCGGAAAACATAAACACACAAAAATCGGCACAAGCCTCGGCAGAAGCGTTGCCCAAAGGCGACATGGTATCGGCATAACTAAAAAAGGCATCAAAGCCTCCCACTCCACTGCCGGCCGTAGTTTTGGTAGGCGACTGGGAAATGGTATTCACCCGTACTTTTTTTGACTTTCCGTAATGATATCCCCAACCCCGGGCAATACTTTCCAGCAAAGACTTGGCATCGGCCATATCCCCGTAATCCGGAAAAATACGTTGTGCCGCTATGTAGGTAAGCCCGAGAAAACTGCCCCAATCATTTACGGCGTCCATTTTAAACCCCGTTTGAATCATTTTGTGGAAAGAGCCGGCTGAAATATCCAACGTCTTTTGGTAAAAATCATAATTGAGATCGGTGTAAGGCTTTCCTTTGCGCACATTAGGTGACATGCCTATACTATGCAACACAAAATCCACTTTTCCTCCCATAAAATCCATACTTTCCGCATAGAGTTTTTCCAGATCTTCCAGAGAGGTGGCATCAGCAGGAATCACTTTGGTTTCACATTCTTCTGCCAGGCGGTTGATGGCACCCATACGCATGGCTACGGGCGCATTGGTTAACGTGAACACCGCTCCCTGTTCTCTGCATTTTTGGGCCACTTTCCAGGCTATGGAATTTTCGTCCAACGCCCCACTGATAATCCCTTTCTTTCCCGCCAACAACTGATTTGCCATAAAACTTACTCCATTTAACGTTGTAAAATTACAAATAATCAATGACTTTAATCAGAAAGAGGAATCAGGCATTCCGACGAAACACCCGTGCCAAAACGGCCATACCCGTGCCGATTACCATAAGAATACATCCGAGCCAGAGAAAATTGATTCCGGGAAATACGATTGCCTTCATAATGATGAAATCATTTCCGCCGTTCTCCTCTTTCTGCAATACAGACACCTCCACCTTACGGGCTTCCGCATTGATGGATACCAATTCTATTTTCACGCCGGTTTCCTCATTGAATGCGGGATATGACTCATAGGCGTTATTAACGACAGAAATCAAGGGCTTCACCGCATATTTATTTCCTTTTAAATCAGAAATCAAGAATGTACCCTGCAAATCCAAACGCACCTTGTCCGCCGGAAGATTGGTATCGACGGGGGCGAGCGATTTCAGCCCCATGTAAACGATATAACAATTGGTAGCATAGAGCGTATCTCCATCCGCAATTTCATAATGCATGATTTCCCGAAACCGATCCGTGGTATTTTCGGCAGGGAGGGAATCTCCGGCGAGCAATCGGTTTACCTTCTCCGGATCTA
>JBIJBG010000015.1:0-21153 GCA_044345355.1 Flavobacteriales bacterium | reverse complement strand
CATCAGAGGGTAAAACAGCGTTTGACATACAGTCCAACCTGTTACCCACCGTTCACCTCATGGACCGCATGCTTTTTCATGGGGTCAAAAAGTTGGTCTTTTTTTCCAGCGGAGGAGCTATTTATGGAAATCCGGCCATAACACCTACCCCCGAAACGGCCCATCCTCATCCGGTAAGCGTCTATGGGCAAGGCAAATGGGTTATGGAATCGTACATTCAATTTTATGCGCAATCAGGCTTACAGAGTCTCTTTATCCGTCCGTCCAATGTGTATGGAATCCGGCAGGCAAATTCAGGAGTATTCGGTCTCATCAATACCCTGTTGGATGCCTTAATTCAAGATGTACCCGTTCCTATTTTCGGAGGCGGCGTTGCCATTCGCGATTACCTGCATGTTTCTGATTTAATGACCTTTTTACAGATGGCCATAAGGAAGGACGCTCAGGGGGTGTATAACGTGGGAAGCGGCATCGGACAATCCGTAAGCGAGGTGGTCAATCTGGTTGAAAAAACGGTGGGAAAATCGCTCAAAAAAGAACAGATGCCTGCCCGTCCCTTTGATGTAGACAGAATTGTATTGGATATCACTAAAGCAAGAACAGAACTTGGCTGGAATCCGAAAGTGGCCATGGAGGACGGAATCCGCGAAATGTGGGATTTTAAACGCAGAAATGCATGAAAAAGCCGGGCCTTCTTTTTGTTATTAATGACCTGAGACCGGGAGGTGCCGAAATGTTCTGGGTACGTTTGGGCGCGTATGTGCAGGAAGACTTTGATATTCACATACTATCACTTAATCCGGAGCGCGACGACCCGAACTTTGTGGACATGATGCACCAAAATCTGGTATTTTCTCAGGTGCCTTTTCCCGTGCCCGAACCTTCGGGAATAAGAAGTTGGCTGTATTGGAAATTAAACGCAATAGCCACGCTGTTTGGGAGAGAGGGATTTTATGTGAAGTTGAGAGACCGGTACAAAAGAAATGTGTTGGGTAAGGAAATGAAAAGGCGAAATATCCGCATCATCAACACATCCTCTTCATCATCGGATTCGTTCTCGGTGCACTACCTTAAAAAGAATTTCGGCATTCCGGCAGTCATTACCATGCACAGCAGTTATAACGAGGAGTGTTGGGATGATTTCGGTTCACGCGAAAGGTTAATTCAGACGGCTACGGGAATCTTTGAAGGAGCAGACCATATTTTTTATACAGCCGATCATAACATCCGTATTTTTTCCCTCTTGGAAAGTTTGAAAATCCCTAAGCCGGAAAAAGTATATCTGGGATATGCACCGGCTTCCGTTTCAGTATCACGTGCCGATCTGAGTATTCCGGAAAAGGCATTTGTGATTACCATGATGGCCCGCGGAATAGAAGAAAAAGGATGGCAATGCCTCCTCAACGCATTTGAAAGGTTACAGACCGTCAGACAGGAAAGCCTGCTTATTCTGATTCATACGGATACGGACTATATGAAAGACCTTAAAATTCGGTACGCAGAAAACGCTGCTGTTCGTTTTTGTGGTTATGTTGCAGACCCCTCTGCCATATTGTATCATTCAGATTGTTCAGTCCTGCCCTCTCATTTTCCTGAAAGTTTGCCGTATGCCGTAATTGAATCTTTGGCGGCGGGAACACCCGTTTTTGCTACCCCGGTGGCCGAAATTCCGGAAATGCTCCGGTCTGATTCCGGTGTTGCCGGGGGCTTGGTTCCATTCCATGCCGACGGAAAAGCAGATGCCGATGTATTGACCGGTTATTTGATTCGGGCGGCTACGGACACGGAGCAATTGGCCAACTGGAAAGCGTCTGCCAAACAAGCTTTTCGAAAGTTTTCTATGGAGGTTTGCGGAGAACATTATAAAATGGTATTTTTTGAATTGATTAATGGCAAAGGTTAAACCCAATGTACTGATTGTGATTCCCTCCCTAACACAGGGAGGTTCTGAAAGGCAGGCGGTTTATTATGCCCTCGCGCTGAAAAAGCAGGGACGTTATAATCCGGTCATCATCGGATTGGGGCGGTCAGGGGAACTTACCGAGTGGATGGATGCCGAAGGAATTACCTACGACACGTTTTCGGGTCAGGCTTTTTGGGCGGGTAGCCGTTGGCAAAAAGTGCGTACCCTTTTCTCTTTTTTACTTTTTGTCCGCCGCTTTCGTCCTGCCTATCTGCTTGCCCTTACCTATTGGCCTACGGTACTTTGCGGTTGTGTCTGGCGCTTTTCGGGCGCCCGCGCATTTTTTTGGAATCAGGGTTCTGTAGATGAGGCCGTTCCTTTTTCCGTTTGGGAAAGGATAGCCCAAAAAATGAAGCCGACGTATCTGGCCAACGGCCACGTGCCTGCGCAATTTATCAGCCAACGGCACGGAGTGCCGCTGAGCGCTATTAATATCATTTACAATGCATTGGAAATCCCGGAAGAGCTCTCAACAAAAGTTTCGGATAGTCTAAATTTGCTCATGCTGGCCAACTTTTTTCCTGAAAAAGATCACGCCACCGTCCTAAGGGCATTTACCTCAATTTCCCCAAGGTTTCCCCACGCAGTTTTACATTTTGCGGGTGCAGCCCCGGGAGCAGGCACAGGTCTGCTCGAAGCCAAAGCGTTAGGTTATGACCTGAATCTGTGCGGTAAGGTTATCTTCCACGGTACGGTTTCCGATCCTTCCGTCCTGCTGCGGCAGGCCCAAATAGGTATCCTCAGTACCCGATCCGAAGGATTTTCCAATGCGCTTATGGAGTACATGGCCTACGGTCTGCCCGTGGTGGCTACCGATATTGAAGCCAACCGCGACGCCCTGGGCTCCGAAAACGCGCCCTGGCTTTTTGCCGTGGGGGATTTACAGGGTCTCGCCGAGCGCCTCAGCAGCCTGATGGCTGATGAATCGCTGCGCACCTCAGTAGGTAAACAAAACCGTATCTTAGCTCTCGAACGATTTGCCATTAACCGGTTTGTGACACACGTTAATGCCCTTTTTGCCCATGCAGCCGGATAATCAGCCCCTGGTCAGCGTGATTATTCCCTGTTTTAATCAGGCAGAATATCTGGAGGAGTGCATCCTCTCAGTGCAGGCCTCAGATTATCCAAGAGTCGAAATCATTGTAGTAGATGATGGTTCCACGGACTCCTATTCCCGTCAGGTTTTCGAGTCATTCCCGTTTTCGGGAGTTACTCTCATCCGTCAGGAAAATAAAGGACTTTCCGAAGCGCGCAATACCGGTATTCGGGCATCCGGCGGAAAATACATTTTGCCATTAGATGCCGATGATAAAATTTCTCCACACTATATTACACAAGCGGTTCAATTTTTAGAGCAGAATCCGAGCTATAAAATCGTATATTCATTGGCAGAATATTTTGGCGCAAAAACAGGCTCCTGGTTTTTACCCGAATTTAATGCACAACTTTTTTTTACTCGTAACCTTATTTTTTGTTCCGCTTTTTTTCGTCGGGCCGACTTCGACAAAACAAGTGGATATAACTCCAATATGAAATTCGGTTTTGAAGACTGGGATTTTTGGCTGTCTCTTTTAAAAACGGGGGGGGAAGTCTATCGCATTCAGGAAGTTCATTTTTTTTACCGGGTTACACCCGGATCTATGGTGCGGTCTTTTGATGAGGAAAAAATAGCCTACGTGAGGAAACGTATTTTTTTAAATCATATTGAGTATTACTTGGAAAATTTTTATGATCCGATAAATGTATTTTGGAAAATGCATCCCTATACATCTTACAAAAAAGACTATGAAAACTTACTGAATACTACCGACTATACGTTGGGAAAAGCGCTGTTGACTCCGATTCGTTGGTTCAAATCTCTTTTTGCCCGATGAATTTGCCCAAGGTATATGTTTCCATCTTAAACTGGTTTAACTACCAAGCCACCTCGGCCTGTGTGGACTCCCTCCTTAAGTCCGACTATCCGGCCTTGGAAATCATCGTGGTGGACAACGGCTCCCGAAACGACTCATTGGCGCAACTGCGCCAAAAATTTCCGCAGCTCAGAGTGCTGGATGCGGGGGCCAATCTGGGCTATGCCGGGGGAAACAAACTCGTGGCCGATCTGGCCCTGGCTGAAGGGGCCGACCTGGTCTGGGTGCTCAACAACGATACCCTCGTGCGCCCCGAAACCCTTACCGAACTGGTAAAAGCGTACCAAGCCTGCGGAGATGCTGTATATTCCAACACCACGCTCATGAGCCAAAACCCCGACATTGTTCATTACTCAGGTTCTTACGCTCCCGATGAGCTCTCCCACCCGGAATCTCCGTACGACAAGCGTAAAGGCCGGCTGCTTACCGAAGTATGGGATGAACTGATAGACAAAGAAGCCCGCATTTATGGTCATTCTCTCCTTATTCCTGTTTCTGTTATCCGGCAATGCGGTTTTATGGACACTGAATACTTCATGTTCTGCGAAGAAGAAGACTATTTCCGACATCTGAAAGTGGCCGGAATTCCCACCCGCTATGCGAAAAAGGCCGTGATGGTGCACGAAAGTTCGGGGTCCTTCAAAGAAAAAGGCGAAGTGCACCCCGGCATGAAACATACGCTCATTTATTACGGGAAGCGCAACCGCTACTTTTTTGATATGCGCTGGAACGGTAAAACAAAAGCCGATATTTTACGCGCGCGCGGTGGCCTTAAGGCCCTGCTCAAATTCTTTATCAAATATCGCTTCAGTTCCTCTGCCGAACAGGAAAAAAGCTCCGAAGATTATTTCTGGAACCTGGCCGCCTGGCATGCCTGGCTGGGTAAACGTGGTAAAACCCTTGACCCTGCTGATTTCCGGTAATACCACATTATTGACCTAAATGTTTTTAAAATTAATTGTTTTGTCTTTTCTCAAATTTGTTAAAAAACAAATAAATAACATGATATAACTTGTTTGATTTAACAGCAAACTAAATATGTTTTTAGTTTAAGTAATCTATATAAAACCTTTATGATAAATATTTTTTCTTACAACAAATCAAAACTTTTTGAACTATTGCCCCTACGATTTTTTAAAAATATTTGGTGGATTCCAGCACTTGGGATAACATTTATACTATCTTATAGTTGGAAAGATTATCAACTTGATGACGCCTATATTTATTTGAGATATATTAAAAACTATGTAAACGGGTTTGGACTTGTATATAATCCCGGTGAAAAATATAATGCATTAACATCACCATTTTATACTTATTTATTGGCATTAATTTCATTGTTTATTAAAGACCTGAATTTTTTAGTTTCTGTACAATCATTTATTTTTATTTTTTTTTCATCAATACTTTTCAGCAAAATATTTTTTAAAGATAATATATTGGGCAAAGTCTTCATGTCTTGTTCACTTTCCTCTTTTTCTTTGCTATATTATTGTTTAGGTATGGAAACAGGAGTTTATATTTTTTTGATTGCGCTTTCAATTTTGTTTTTTCAAAATAAAAACCAATACATGTTTATATGCTTAGCCTTATTAGTGGGTGTGCGAACCGAGGGTATTCTTTTAGGTGTCGTCTTAGTTGTATCTTGGCTTTTACATACAAAAAAATTACCTTCATTGTCCATTCTTGTCTTGTCTTTTTCTCTTTTTCTCTTTCCATTTATTTTTAATTATTTTTATTACGGGCAGATGGTTCCTCATTCAGCAACTGCGAAATTATATCATGCAAAATCAGGAAACTGGCCATCTTTTTTAGAAGTAAAGTACTTATTTAACTCCTTTTTTAAAAACAACTTTTTAGCCTTATTTTTTTTATCAGGAACATCTTTTTTGGGATTTGTTAGCACATTTAAATCAAATAGTTTAAATTTAAAGATTTTATTTTATTTAATTTTTCTGTTTTTGTTTTACAATACAAATAATATTCCCAATTATCATTGGTATTACGCTCCATTTTTTTATTTTTTCTTAATATTTTCTTCAGTAGGGGTTGTATTTCTTATTGAGAATAGTAAGGATTTTTTTCCAGGAAAGGCGTCTCTTTTTATTTCATTATTAAATTTACTTGGGACATTTTACTCACTAAAAAGTTACACTATTTACAAAAAAGATAAAGGGATTCATGAGGCTTACTTTAACTATGGAAACTGGTTTAAAGAAAATACCGATCCTAAATCTTCAATTGCTTCATGTGAAATCGGTATTATCGGTTATTTTTCAAACCGAAGAATAATTGACATTCTTGGCCTTACTAATCCTTACAATGCAGAGTTAATTGGGAAAAATGATTATTTAAGTTGGTTAACTTTTTATCAACCCGATTACATTCTCGTTCATAACCCAGTGTGGAAATTTGAAAAAGGGGTAAATCTTTTAAATGAATATGGATTATACGAAAAAATTACTCCTTTGGACTACAAAGATTTGGACTTGTATAAGAAATGTTGTTCACATAATGTAGACTCTGTTAATCAACAAATAGTTTCAGTTGTAACTGAAAATACTCTAAAAAACTGATTTGGATTTATCTTCAATTAATATTCAGTTCTACTTTTCGGTCATCATACCCGTGTATAACCGGGAACAATTTCTGGACCGCGCATTGGATTCCCTCATGACCCAAACCTTTACCGATTTTGAAACCATCGTGGTGGACGATGCCTCTTCAGACAACTCTTATGAAATGGCCCTCAAGCATCCGCTTCCGAACAAAAAAGTACTGCGGAACGAAGTGAACTCAGAACGTTGTATCACCCGAAACCGAGGTGTAGAGGCAGCAAAGGGAAAATACATCTGTTTTTTAGACAGCGACGATTATCACCTGCCGGAGCACTTGCAAAAACTATACGATTTTATTCAGGAAAAGGGAGAACCGGAGGCCTTCTTTTTTACCAATGCCTGGGATGAAACAGCCGATGGCATCAGCAGCGAAAGGCATTGCCCCGATTTTGAATCTACCGATCCGTACACGTATTTTTTACGTTATACCGTGAACCCGCAACGTTGGTGCGTACACAAGAACATTATGCAAAACCACCGGTTTGATCCGGCCATAACCATTTGTGAGGATATGGACACCTCATTGCGCATGGTGGCAGCCGGCGTGCCTGTTTTTCAATTGAAAGAGCGTACAACCGTTTATGTGGCTGCCCCTGACAGTTTTACCCACGGGGCACAGGATAAATGGGAGCGGGAGCTGGCTAATCTGGAAAAAATTTTTTCAAAGTCCGAATTAAGAGTCCGGCTGCCCCGGAGCGAGAAAAACCGGTTGCGCAGTATGTGTCATTATCATTTAGCTATAAAAGCATTTAATCAAGGACAGGGTTGGGCCGTTTTGGGCCTTGGAATAAAATCTTTTTTGCTTTATCCGCGTGGGTATAACGGCCGAACGAATAAATCGCTGGCGGTGATGCTGTTGTATTCCGTTCCCTTTCTGGGTGATGTGCTCAAAAAAGTCATTCGTTTGGTAAAAAAGTGAGAGAAAAAATTCAAATACAGGTTCCCGTTCCTTCCGGCATTCCGGCGGAGTTCAGACCTCTGATGGAAAAACGGGCGGTTTATTCGGTTCCCGTTCCCCAAATCCGTGAAATCCGAAATGCATTTGTAAGTCATTACGGACTGGTGCTTAAAAACGGTTTACTGGTTCCGGGATGTGCCTTTAACCTTAAAGGAAATGAGGACAACACCTTTTACTATTCGTTCTGGCGACAGACCGTGGAAGAATATGCCGTATGTCGTTGGGGAAAAAGTCTTTCTTCCCTAAGGATACAAGAACCCTGTATTCTCATCCACTCCAGATGGTTTAACTACGCCTTTTGGGTAAATGCCTACCTGCCCAGGCTTATAATGGCCGAAGAAGCCGGGTTGGCCCTAAAGGGGGGCCTCTTGATTCCTGAAGGATGGAAAAACATTCCCTATGTGTGGGAAACGTTAAAGGCATTCTCATTTACACCCCGGTTCATCCCGGAAGGAACACATGTGTTTGCCGATACCCTTTATATGCCCGAGCTAAGGCCCTGGACGGCGTCATTTTATCCACCACTGATTCAGAAAACGGCGGAGCGATTGAAAACCGAGGCGGCGAAAAGAATTCCGGACGGACAACATTTTCCTGAACATGTTTATCTGACCCGCAGGAAACGCGGGGTGCGCTGTGTGGAAAACGAAGAGGAAATTTTACCCTTGTTGCAGCAACAGGGATTTGAAGCCGTAGTTTTTGAAGACCTGAGCGTCTGGGAACAGATTGCCATGATGAGCCGGGCCAAGCGTTTTATTTCGTTACATGGGGCAGGACTTTCCAATCTGATGTTTATGGCCGAAGGAGCCCTGGTGGTAGAACTTATCAATGAGGCGTATGCCCGCGCCGAATACACGTTTCCGTTTTGGAAACTGGCCAATGCTGCGGGGCTGAACTATCGTGCTTTTTTTTGTGACACAGTAGATTCCGGGGCCGACAAATTGGCCACCCGGGGCACAATGAAAGGCAATGAAGCCGAGTATCTGGTCAACAGGAATGTGGTGGTTAATGACAGACGTTTAAATGAAATATTAGTAGGGCTTAAGCCCGTTGATTTATAAAACAGAAAAAGTATCTTTATCCCCGAACACTAAATTAAAAGGCACATAATTTTTTTATGCCCAAGCCCGACATCTCTGTCTTTTATCCCGTCTATAATGATGAGCGCACCGTGGAATCACTCACCGGAAAGGCCATTGACGTACTCAGGGAAATTGCGGAGAATTATGAAATTATCATCATCAATGACGGCAGTCCTGATCGGTCCGGTGAAATTGCCGACCGGCTCGCGGCGGAAATCCCCCAGGTCCGGGTTATTCATCATGAAATCAACAAAGGATACGGAGCCGCCATTCAAACCGGCTTCCGCAATGCCCGATACGAATGGGTGTGTTTTACCGACGGGGATGACGAGTACGATATACATGACCTGAAAAGGCTCATTAAACTCAAAGATTTTTATGATCTCATCATCACGTTCCGTTACGTAAAATTATATTCCAATCTCCGCATTTTTATTTCTGCGGTTTATAACTGGGTTTTGCGCCTCATGTTCCGCTCTCCTTACCGGGATATCAGCACAGGGTTGCGCCTTATGCGCAAATCGGTATATGAAGAGCTGACCCTGATATCCGATTCTCCCTTTATAGGAGCCGAAATAACACTGCGCACCATGCTCAAGGGCTACAGGGTGGGTGAAATGGGAATTCAGACCTTCCCCCGTGAAATCGGGAAAGGGTCTTCCACCTCATTTAGGAATATTTTGCGCACCATTAAAGATATGCGCCGGGTTCAAAAGCACATTTTTTCTCCGTATTATGACCTTCCCATTGAACGAAACCGTTGAAAGAAGGCTGCTGTGGGCTGTAGCACTCGGCTTTTTTGCCGTAATACTTGTGTACCGCCTGACGATTGCGTTCAGTTATAAACAGGAGCTGATTAACGGAGAGTCCAACAACATCTGGAACGCCATGAATGTGGCACATGGTAAGCCCATTTATTCCAATCCGGAAGAATTGCCTCTGGAGGTGTTTCAATATACGCCGGTCTCTCAATTGCCTGTGATTGTATTTGCTCAATTGTTTAATTCTGAATCACCGGATTATCTGTATCGTATTTCCCTGTTTGGGCGGCTGACGGTCCTGTTTTATAATCTGATTACGGGATATCTGTTGTTCCTGTTGTTGCTCATCATTTTTCAAGTGGAAAAAATCACTGCTTTTTTGGGAGCTCTGCTTTGTTTTTCTACCCTGTCACATCCCAATTTTTCAATACGCCCCGATGCGTTGCTTTTATCGGTTAATGTGGCATTGTCTTTCGGATTTTTTACAGCGCTTTTACACAACAGGAACTACATGCTGTATCTTATGAGTTTTTTGGTCGGCTTTTCGATGCTGATCAAGCAGGATGCTTTTTTCATCATGGGTCCGGTGGGCCTTTTTCTTTTAATCCATCGGAAATGGAAGGAGCTGATAATTACATCAGCCGTTTTTTTTCTGGGTGTGGTATTCTTTTTCGCCTTAGCGCATGGGATATTTGGCGAATATTTTTTCTATTCGGTTACCAAAGGAATACAAATGAAATCGAGTATTTCCCAGGCCATTTTGGTTTTTGATCGTGCGTTAAGCCTTTATGGCTTTCAATTTATCTTTTCTTTAGTGGTGGCAGTTTATTTGTGTGCTTTTGAACGTAAAAATCAAAAGTTGGTATTGCTTTCTTTATTTACCGCCGTATATGCCCTATTAGGTTTTGCTTCTTCATTGAAACCGGGTTCCTGGGTAAATTATTATACATTTTTCATTCTTTTTGGTTCCCTGTTGTCGGTCGTGTTTTTTCATCGTTTTTTAAATCAATTTCGCGCGTCCTATTTCTTGATTTTAGCCGTTATTATTACGGGAGGAGTTTTTTGGTTCAGACAAATTTATTTTTACACATTGCCTTATTTGAAAGATTCAGGACCCAAAGCCGATTACGCAGCTGTTTATAATGCTTCGGTTAAAATTAAAAACGTGTTGGAACTGAAAAAAGGAGACCATGTTATCATAGCTAATCAGTTATTGCGTACTTTTTTATTTGAGTATTCAGTGATGGTGAATACGGAGTATTATGGACTTTCCGGATTTAATTATGACAAGTTCAGGGCGAAAAACGATAAAGAGGTGGATTATATCATTGCCTCTACTGAAGAGGTGGGAATAATTTCCTTTTTATCCTCAACGTTTGATATAGAAACCAAATCCTACCTTCCTGTTCAGGAAATAAACAACTTTATAATTTACGGAAAAGATGGGAAACTACCATGAGACTCGGTTTACCTTTGATAAAAATCGCTTAAAAGTATGGAAAGCACTTACTGAATATTTTCAGCAGTTTGTGGGGAATGACAAGTGTGTGTTGGATTTGGGTTGTGGGTATGGCGATTTTATTAATCTGATTCATGCGTCCAAAAAATTGGCGATTGATTTGAATCCGGAAATGGCACAATACCTCAGACCTGAGGTGAAGTTTAATGCGCAAAGTGTACTATTGCCTTTTGAGGGGATTGATGCAGAGTCTCTTGATGTTGTTTTTGCCAGTAATCTGTTCGAGCATTTCGATGATGCGGAATTAATTGTGTTAATGGGCAACATTAACCGCGTACTTAAGCCGGGAGGCAAATTAATGCCGATGCAGCCGAATATATTTTATGCGTTTCGGGAATATTGGGACGATTATACCCATAAAAAGGCATTCTCTCATAATAGTTTACGTGATTTTTTGCTTTCTCAAAATTATGAGGTTGTACAGGTGGAGGGCCGGTTTATTCCTTTCAGTCTTAAATCCAGGCTTCCCAAGTTCTATTGGCTTACTAAATTGTATTTGGCTCTTCCCTTCCGAGTTTTTGCCAAACAAATGTTTATTATGGGAGTAAAGGCATGATGATAATAGGCTTTTATTTTCACCTTACTTAAACAAACAATGCCTTTCTTCTCCATCATCATACCCGCCTACAACCGGGCCGATTTCTTACCCGAAACCTTGGCTTCCGTGCAGGGGCAGACCTTTTCCGACTGGGAATGTATCGTGGTAGATGACGGCTCTACTGATGATACGGCAAAAGTAATGCAGGTGCAGTGTTCACAAGATCCACGTATTCGCTATGTGTATCAGCAAAATGCCGAGCGCAGTGCTGCCCGAAACAACGGCATGAATCATGCCCAAGGAACGTACTTTTGCTTTTTGGATAGCGACGACCGCTATGTCCCGGAATACCTTCAGGAACTGTACGATTTTCTTTCTGCCGAAAATTTTCCCGTGGCTTTAACCGTATCTGATTTTTGTTTTTGGGATGGAAAAAATGCGGAACCGGCTCCTGTTCCCCTGCTTGAGGGCAACCCCGCAGAATGGCTGTTTCGCAATCCGGTGTCTCCCAGCCGGGCCTGCATGCATCGGGATATATCCTTGAAATATCGTTTCCGTGAGGATATCGTCATCGTGGAGGACACCGTTCTTTGGGTGAGCCTGGCGAATGAATTTCCGATAGTGCATCTGCGCAGACCTCTGATATGGTATCGGGTACACGATGGTAATTCGGTAAACCGGGCCACTAAAGCATGTTTCAGGAGGCATGAGGGCCTAAAAACGTTTTTTGCGGATCCGCTTTCAGGCATCGTTCCCATGAGCACCAAGCGGGACATGCTTGCCGATGTCCGCTTCCGTATTGCGGAGTACCATGCCATCCATGGAAATAAAGGAAAGGCATTAGGCACGATTCTCCGCTCTGTTTTTACCCAACCTTTTCACATGCATACTAAGGCAAAGCTTTATTTTTTCTTGGCAGAGGTTGGACTTTTGCCTAAAAAGTGAATTTTATGTGCCATGGGAATGAAATTGTATTCCCACATCCGGTTGGTTTACGGGCTATCGTGTTTTAAAATGGGGGGCGTTATTTCTGTTTTTGGAAACAGTAAATGGGATAAAATGGTCTTAAATTTATTTGGAAAAAAATAAAATTGGCGTAAATTTGTTTATACTGTTGTAAATATTACGCCAAAAAATGAAATCCCGGTCTAAATCCACCAAGCTAAAGGAGAAAGTAAAAGGCCCTTTAGGTCGCATTATCGTTATTACAGGCGCAAGACAGACCGGGAAAACAACCCTGGTAAAAACGCTCTTCCCCAATTATGCCTATGTGAGCGTGGAAGACCCCGTGTTGCGCATGCAGTACAAAGCGTTGACGGCTGCCCAGTGGAATAAGATTTATCCGCTTGCCATTCTGGATGAAGTGCAGAAGGAACCCGCACTGATTGAAAGCATTAAATCGGTCTATGATCAGTTTGATGAGCCACGTTATGTGCTGTTGGGCAGCAGTCAGTTAATGCTGATGAAACAGGTGAAAGAAAGTCTGGCCGGGCGATGCCTGATAGAGGAGATTTATCCCCTTACTCTCCCCGAATTGCAATCAGAGCATTTTGAAGATATCGTTCCCTTGTCTGTTTTTCAGCAGGTATTAAAAACCCACGAAATGCCTGATTTAATTCCGGGTTTACATTTGCATGAAAGACATCCTCAGATTATAGCGTCTTTTCATCATTATTTGCATTTTGGGGGTTATCCTGCATTGGTTTCCGGGCAATTATCCGATGCTGACAGAAGGGAATGGCTGCGAAATTACCAGCGTACTTATCTGGAAAGGGATATAAGGGATTTAGCCGACTTTCGTAATTTGGAACCCTTTATCCGTATCCAAAAAACAAGTGCTCTTTTGACCGGTCAACTGATTAATTATTCTGCGCTGGCCCGTGAGGCAGGTGTGCTCAGCAATACAGCTCAACGCTTTATACATTATCTGGAGCTGAGTTATCAGGCGATATTGTTGCCGCCCTGGCACCGCAACTCATTGAAAAGACTGAGTAAGTCCCCGAAAATTCATTTTTTGGATCCCGGTGTACAGAGGACCATTACGGGAAAACTTGAAGGTGAGCTTACCGGGCACGAATTTGAAAGCGCGCTGATTGCAGAAATGTACAAACAGGCTAAAAATATCGATTTCAGCGGTTCTTTTTACCATCTGAGAACGCTGGATGGCAGAGAAGTTGATTTGTTAATTGAAACTACTCTGGGGTATTATGCCATTGAAATTAAAAACTCAACGCAGATAAATGCGTCTGACGCTAGACACCTGAAAGGGTTGGAGGTGTTTTTAGACAAGCCGGTTTTACAGCAGATTATTCTCAGCCAAGACCCCCAGGTAAAGCAATTCGGAAATAATATACTTGCCGTGCCTGCCCCCTTATTTTTGTCTTAATCCATGCGCATCCTTCATGTAATTCCCTCCCTTCAGAAAGGTGGTGCCGAAAGGCTGGCATTAGACATCGTGAGGGCACTCAAACGCATTCCCGGAACAGATGTGCGGCTGGCTGTCATGAGTGAGGTGAATGAGTATGCGGAGGAATATTCGGATATTAAACCTGAATATATCCGTTCCAAAGTAGTACCCTCCTTATCCGGTAAGTGGAACGCGGATACCACCGAGTGGGAGAGAATTTTGGATACATTTAAGCCGGATGTGGTTCACAGCCATTTATTCGAAGCCGAGATGCTCAGCCGATATCGGATAAGGCCCCGCATTACCTACGTAACCCATTGCCACGACAACATGCACCAACTTACACGGCTTCGTTTAGGTGAATGGTTCACAAAAAAGCGGATTACGGAGGCCTACGAACGCCATTGGATGATTAAACAGTATCGAAAAGCAAAAAACCGCTTTTTAGCTATCAGCCCCGATACCCGACAGTATTTTAAAGCCGAATTGCCACCCGACATAACTGAGAATCTTCACCTGTTTCCCAACGCCGTGGATGTCTCGCGCTTTTCACGACATGTGGCGGCGTACTTAGCTGATGCAAAAATTCAACTGATTAATGTGGGGTCTTTCGTGGCAAAAAAAAATCAAGCATTTCTGTTGGGTGTTGTGCAGGAGCTCAACCGTTTAGGGAAAGAAGTGGAATGTGTGTTGGCCGGCAATGGACCGCTTCGTGAAATGGTGATGCAGGCGGCTGAAAAGCTGGGTTTATCCGGGCAGGTAAAATTTCCGGGGAATGTGTCGGCAATAGAACATCTATTGGCAAAGAGTCACGTATATGTGCATAGTGCCACCTATGAACCTTTCGGGTTGGTGCTTTTGGAGGCTATGTCGGCCGGACTTCCTGTAGTTTGTCTGGACGGACATGGGAATAGGGAGCTGATTCGGGAAGGGGAAAACGGTTTTATGGTGAATCCGCCCGATGCGAAGGTATTTGCCCGCCGAATACTCGATTGTGTTTCATCTGCAGAAAAGTGGAATACTCTAAGTGCTGCCGCAAAGGCTTTTGTGCAGCCTTATGATATTGAACTGTATGCACAACGCCTGATACGGCTTTATGAAGAAGCCCAACCTGTTTCATCTGATGATTGATGGATACCCGGTCAGGTCACATCCAAATCCAAAAACCCGCTTAAATCAATTCTAATTTAATCCCTAAGGTTCTCAACAAAATCCCGGTAATTTTTTTCTGCCGAAAAGTGGTTTTGCCAATGTTTTCGGCAGTTTAGCCTCATTTCCCGCATTCTTTCGGTCGGAATAGACCGGATTTCCTCCAGTTTTTTGGCCACCTGCTCTGCGGTGCAATCTGCGGGAAGCAGCCACCCCGTTTCACCATCTTTCACAATTTCGTTTACTCCGCCCACATCGGTAGCGAGGATGGGTATTCCTGCGCTCTGGGCTTCCATCATGCTTACGGGAAGGCCTTCATGCGCCGAGAGGGAAATGAATATATCAAAATAGTTTTTATTGTAAATATCCAATACCTCTAAATTATTTTTTTGTCCGACAAAAGGCGTTTTTCCCGGCCACCGTTTGGCGGTTATTTTTTTGAGTTCCTCTTCTCCCTGGCCTGCACCGATGTGCGTCCATTCCACGGCGATGAGGCATTTCATGAGCGCTTCGGCGATTAAATCAACACGCTTGAGCGGAATCAGAGAAGAACAGCTGATTACTTTTAGATTGTCCTTCTTTTGCCTTATTTCATGAATTGGTGAAATGGCATTTGTTCCCAAGGGGCTCAGAATTATTTTAGTTTCGGGTAGATTAAACCGGCGTATAAGGTAATTTTTCCCGTTCATAGAAATAGAAAAGAGCAGATCGAGGTTTTTTTGGAGCCATGTCCTGAAGGGCAGAAAAGAGGTATTTTGACGTTCTTCATAGACATCCCACCCGTGCGCACGGGAAACGGCTTTGAATGACTTGTTTTTATATTTGGTCAGCGCGATTGCTAAAGCAGATTCGTCCAGCCAATAGCTGTATAGCGTGGTTTCTGCGGGCAAAATGGGATATTGGTTGAACAACCTGTTCAGTTCTTTTTCTATCAGCAATCCTTTGGCAAACACTCCCCAGGCAACACGGAAGGCTTGTAACTTGCCGCAGGAACGATTTTTTCTTTTCAAATCTGCGGAAAAAGCCATCCAAAACCGCCTGTCAAAAAGAGTACATATACGCCAAAGGAAGCGGTTGTTTTCAGGATAGGTTTGAACGATTACGTTTGGCCCAATTGTTCGCATCAGATCCGTACGGTATCGCTCTGCAGTATATACGATGACACGTTCGAATCCTTCTGCTAAAAAAGGCAGTTCATTTTCAATAAACGTTTCACCTGTTCCGTAAGGGAATCCGGCCGTCAGAAAAATCAACGTGTTGCGTTTCTTCACGAGGATAAAGGTAAACATCCAAACCGACATGATTAACCCAGCCTCAACCTCGAGGCGGGTCCCCTCTCACTTTATGCATGCACAAACCTGCGGTCGCTCTGCACCATAATCCCATGCTTGATAAGAAATGGGAAATTTGCTCATACAGATGGCAGGTTGTCCAATGAACCTAATTACCTACTTGTTATGGGATCCGTATGATTATTTTCCATGGGCTTTTTCTATCTTTGTTACCGTTGAAGAGAATCCTCATCATATCCAATTTTTTCCGCCGTTTAATATTGGTGGTGGCCAAATCGTGCATGATGAAAACGAATTTTGACATTGGTGAAGCCGTTTTCCGGGTTGTAGCATTCTTAGAAGCCTCACCTGCAGAAATCCGAGTCAAACGAGAGGGCGCATACGCCAAATCACTATAACCCAGAGAAAATTACCCGACATCTGCAGAATAGTTTTTACGCATATAATTTGAATTATTTACACTGTAAATGTCACATTTTACGATTAATAGCCTCCCATGTCAAACAAAAAAATAACTTGGCCCAACGGCAAAAAATTTGCCTTTACAATTGTTGACGACACCGATCTGGCCACATTAGAAAACATTAAACCAATCTACGATTATTTATACACAATTGGAATACTAACGACCAAAACCATTTGGGTATTCAATCAAAGTGAAAATATATACAGAGATTCCGATACCCTCGAGCGTAAAGAATATCTGGATTATATTATTTCCTTGAAAAATAAAGGTTTTGAAATTGCTTCTCATGGGGTAAGGGGTACTTCGTCCAAAAGAAACATAATCATGGAAGGCTTTGAGGAATTCAAAAACAGAATTGGAAGTTATCCGAATATTCACATTAATCATGCACAAAATGAAGATAACTTATACTGGGGTTATCACAGATTATTCAAACTACAGAAATTACTCCATAAGATGAAAATCAAAACGTACAGTTTGCGAGGTATCGGTTACGGGGGCCAAAAAGATTCTGATTATTTTTGGGGAGATTTTGCGCAAAAACATATTAAGTACGTAAGAGGAAATACTTTTAAAGAAATAAATGTTTTTGCCAAAGATCCTTTCACTCCATATTTTGAGGCAAGGTTCCCCTATGTTAATGCTTGGTTTAGTTCAGCTAACGGAGCGAGTGCAAAGGAGTTTATAGATTTACTCAGTGTAGAAAATCAAAATAAATTAGAAGAGGAAGGAGGTCTTTGTATCGTTTATACTCACTTTGGAACAAAAGGTTTTTTAAATGCTGATGGAGAATTAGATGGGAATATGAAATTCCTATTAGATAATCTTGCGAAAAAAGATGGTTGGTTTGTTCCTGCAAATGAAATTCTTGACTATATAGTAAGTCAAAGAGGGATTTCAAAAGTGGATTCGCTGCGTCAGTGGTTGCGACAGAAATAAATGAAAAAAATACTCATCATATCCAATTTTTTCCGCCGTGTAATAATTGGTGGTGGCCAAATCATGCATGATGAAAACGAAATTTGTCATCTGTGCCCCAAAAAAATTCGTGTCCATCATCTGTATTATTTGTGAGCCCCAAAAAGAAGTTCTCACAGATTACACAGAAGCCACAGAAGGAAGAAAAAAAATCTGTGCATATCTGCGACATCTGTGAGCCATAAAAATAGGGCGTTACAAAATACACAGAAAACCACGGAAGGGAGAGGAAAAATATTATCTGTGCCATCTGCGAGCCCCAAAAACATCTGTGTCCATCTGTGTTATCTGTGAGCCATAAAATAAAAGTATACCGTATAACAAAGGCAAAAGAGTAAATTATCTGTATATTGGTCCTTTCGATAATAGATACACACCATTGAAAAGAGTTCTCATTTTGGCCTATGATTTTCCTCCTTACGTTTCGGTGGGAGGGTTGCGCTCCTATAATTGGTATAAACAGCTTAAAAAAGAAGGTTTTTACCCGGTTGTGGTTACCCGGCAGTGGGTCAACCGTTACGCCAGCCAGCTTGACTATGTAGCTCCGGGTACATCGGATGCCGTAGAAGTGGAGGAAACGCAAGAGGGCATGATTATACGAACCCCCTACCATCCCAATTGGTCTAATCGGCTTTTGCTTAAATATGGGGTTTCTCGCTTTCGTGTTTTGCGCAAATTGGTATCTTTCTGGTACGAATTTTTTCAATGGTTTTTAATTTCAGGGCCCAAGGCAGAAATTTATCGGGCCGCCGATGATTACCTGAAAAACCAGGGTGCTGATATAATCATTGCTACGGGCGATCCTTTCATTCTCTTCAAATATGCGGCTTTGCTCAGTAAAAAATATGACATACCCTGGATAGCCGATTACCGGGATCCCTGGAGTCATAATTTTGAAGAAGGAAAACAACGGTATCTCGGGCCTTTTTACAGATGGGTTGAGAAGAAAATTTCGGGATCTGCGGTTTGTATTACCACTGCAGCAGAAATTGTTCAGGAGAAGGTAAGGAAATTACACCTTAATACACCCTTGCATATTTTGTACAATGGCTTTGAGCAGGAAATAGTTAAAGACTATTTGACACGGCCAGCACAGTCAGACGTGTTATCTATTGCCTATGCAGGTACTGTTTATGACTGGCATCCCTGGAAAAGTTTTTTCCGCCAACTCGATTTGTTTAAGCAAAACAATCCGAAGGTCCCCTTTCAACTTAAGTTCTATGGCAACAACCGCCCGGAGGAATTGAAAACATGGCTCCGTGAACACCATACGGCTCTGCATGATTCAGTAATTTTTTATCCCAAACTCAGCTATGCTGATCTTATTCCGAAATTGGCGCAAAACCATATTTTTCTGTTATTCAATGATTATTATATCAGAGGAACAAAGATTTATGATTATCTCGGCCTAAAGCGGCATATACTTTTCTGCTATCTGGATGATGCCGAGGCCAAAAAGCTGAAAAATCAACATTATCGTCTTGCAGATGAATACGGTCTGAGCGACAGAGCCCAGGCAGACTTAATCGAAGAAACTCATTCGGGTACTTTGGTTCGGGATGGCGATCATTTGCGGGAAGTTCTGTCCCGTTTTTCGGAGGAGTTTCTCCGTGCGGGAAATATCGCCTGCCACTCCGTCAATACGGAGCGATACTCCCGCGAATTTCAGGTAAAAAAATTGGCCGAATTAATCCGCAATCACCTTCGATAATAAGCCCATTACCCACATGGCTGCAACTTTAAACATTTCCGTTTTAGACTTTGGTGCCGGCAATATCCGCTCCGTGGTGCGCGCTGTGGAAAAGGCGGGAGGGAGAGCCGTGGTGATTCAATCTGCCGATGAAATTAAAAAGGCGGAAAAGCTTATTTTGCCCGGGGTGGGGCATTTTGGGCAGGCCATGAAGCGCCTGAATGAATCGGATTTGATCATGGCTCTGAATGAGGCCGCATCAGAAAGAAAAATACCGATTTTGGGCATCTGCCTGGGCATGCAGCTCATGTGCGCCCACAGCGAAGAGGGAAATACCGAAGGCTTAGCCTGGTTTGGGGCCCGGGTAACCCGCATGACGGTAAAGGATTCCATCAGGTATAAAATCCCGCATACGGGATGGAATGAACTGTTTTTTGAAGGAAATTCTCCTGTATTGAAGGGATTACAAAACGGAGATGAATGTTATTTCGTGCACGCGTATCACGTAGCCGACGCTCCCGGTCATGAAATTCTTTGCCGCACCAATTATGAAAGCCTTTTTGTTTCGGCTCTGCATAAAGAGAATCTTTTCGGGGTGCAGTTTCATCCCGAAAAAAGCCATTCCGCAGGGGCTCAAATCATCCGAAATTTCATCACGTTGTAATGCGCAGACCCCGTATCATCCCCGTATTGCTGTTGAAAGACCGAGGTCTGGTAAAAACAACCCGATTCGGAAAACCCATTTACATCGGGGATCCCATAAATGCAGTACGTATTTTTAATGATCTGTACGCGGATGAGCTGGTTTTTTTGGATATAGACGCGACCAAACAGGGAAAATCAATTGATTTGGAATTTGTAAAAGAGGTGGCCGAAGAGGCAAACATGCCGTTTTCCGTAGGCGGTGGAATCCGCTCACTGAAACAAATTCATGAAACCATTTCCGCAGGAGCGGAACGCGTAATCATCGGCACGCATGCGGCTCAAAATCCAAAATTTATCCGCGAGGCCTCGGAAGAATTCGGATCTTCCACCATTTCGGTCTGCATTGATTATAAAAAACGACTTTTTGGAGGCATAAAGGCTTTTGTGCAAAATGGGTCTGTATCTACTGTTTTTCATCCCTTGGAATTGGCGAAAAGGATGGAAGGACAGGGTGCAGGGGAACTTATCATTCAGTCTGTAAGCCATGACGGCACCATGCAGGGGTATGACCTACCTTTGCTGAAAGAAATTTCCGAATCGGTGGGTATACCCGTAGTAGGTCTTGGCGGTGCGGGAACGGAAGACCACCTGCGCGAGGCATTCAATCAGGCCTGTTTGAGCGGAGTGGCCGCGGGAAGTCTTTTCGTGTACAAAGGCAATCAGAAAGGTGTGCTGATTAATTATCCTGAAAATAAAAAAACACGGTTTGTCTGAAGAGTATATTTTTTATCTTTTCACATATTCAGATAATTATCATTAAACTTGTTTCGATTTATTATGATAAATAAATCCTGACCAATGAAGACCTCGCCAACGTATCAAATCTGTACCCATTGTGTGATGGATACATCGGATATGGATATCGTGTTTGATGAGAAAGGTCGCTGCAATCACTGTAAAGATTTTGAACAGGTACTTGCACAGCCACGGTACGACAAGAAAATTGCTTCTAAAAAACTGAGTGATTTAATTGAACGGATAAAAAAGAAAGGCCGTCTTAAAAAATACGATTGTCTGGTGGGAATCAGCGGAGGCGTGGACAGTTGTTATACGGCCTACCTTTGCCATTCCTGGGGGCTGAAACCGTTGTTGGTGCACATGGATAATGGCTGGA
>JBIJBG010000252.1:0-3225 GCA_044345355.1 Flavobacteriales bacterium | reverse complement strand
GGCTGCATGGTGAACGGAGCAGGTTTGGCCATGGCCACCATGGACTTGATTGCCCTTTCCGGCGGAAGCCCGGCCAACTTTTTGGATGTGGGCGGAACCGCAGATGCGGCGCGTGTAGAACAGGCATTCCGCATCATTTTGAAGGATGCCAACGTGAAAGCTATTCTCGTGAATATTTTCGGGGGAATCGTGCGGTGTGACCGTGTAGCTCAGGGCGTGGTTGATGCTTATCGCAATATCGGGGAAATACCCGTTCCCATTATTGTGCGCTTGCAGGGAACCAATGCCGAGGAGGCGAAAAAAATCATCGATGAGTCAGGTTTAAAAGTATATTCGGCTATTGAATTCGCAGAAGCCGCCGATAGGGTGAAGGAGGTTTTGATCTGATTTCTTTTAATCTGTATTTTTAAGCCCGTTGTTTCGTCAGCGGGCTTTTTTATTCAAAGGGTGTATGAAGAAAATTTTGATAGCCAACCGTGGCGAAATCGCTTGCCGGATCATTCGCACCTGCAAAGAGATGGGTATAGCCACCGTGGCGGTCTACTCCGAGGCTGACCGTGGAGCGAAACATGTATACATGGCGGATGAAGCTGTTTTTATCGGCCCTTCCCCGGCTTCACAATCCTATCTTGTCATCAGCAAGATTATAGAAGCCGCCCAAAGGACGGGTGCTGAAGCCATTCATCCCGGATATGGCTTTTTGTCTGAGAATGCCGAATTTGCCAGATCGTTGGCTTCCGTAGGCATTACCCTCATCGGTCCTTCGGCAGAAAGCATGGAAATTATGGGTTCGAAGCTTGCGGCAAAGAACGCGGTAAAAGCGTATCAGATTCCCTTAGTTCCCGGAACCGAAACCGCCATTTCTTCTTTTGAAGAGGCACTGGCGAAAGGAAAGGAAATTGGCTTTCCCATTCTGATAAAGGCATCGGCAGGCGGCGGAGGAAAAGGAATGCGCATCGTGCGTGAGGAAGGCGAATTTGAGGAAGCCCTGGCACGTGCCCAGAGTGAAGCCATGTCTGCCTTCGGCGACAGCTCTGTTTTTTTGGAGAAATATATCGGAGATTCAAAACATATTGAAGTACAGGTTTTGTGCGATTCCCATGGTAATTTTCTTTACCTGTTTGAGCGGGAATGTACCATACAACGGAGGCACCAAAAAGTGGTGGAAGAAGCCCCTTCTCCCGTCATAAATGGGGAAAAGCGCAGGCAGATCGGCGAACATGCGGTGAATGTGGCCCGCTCCTGCAATTATTTGGGTGCGGGAACCGTAGAGTTTATTTTTGACGTAAACAGCGGCGATTATTACTTTCTGGAGATGAACACCCGTCTTCAGGTGGAGCATCCCGTCACGGAAATGATTACGGGTGTAGATTTGGTGAGGGAGCAGATTCGGATTGCTTCCGGAGAGCCTATTTCTTTTCGGCAGGAAGACCTTAGGATTGATGGGCATGCCATAGAGGTGCGGGTGTATGCCGAGGACCCTTCCAATAATTTTCTTCCTGACACCGGTAGGCTTATTGAATATAGGCCACCGGCAGGTGAAGGCATTCGTGTGGATGATGGTTTTGAGCGGGGCATGGAAATTCCCGTTTTCTATGATCCCATGATTTCTAAACTGATCGTTCACGGTGAAAACAGGGATGAGGCCATATCCAAAATGAGCCGGGCTATTTCGGAATATCATATTGCCGGCATTCAGACGACATTGGGTTTTTGCCGGTTCGCGGTAGAGCACCCCGATTTTCGAGACGGATCCTTTACCACCAAGTTTGTGGAAACCCATTTTGCGCCAGACCTTCTTACCCAAACGGCCACTCCAGATGAGTTGTTGGCGGGAGCTCTTGCAGCTGCGTCTATTGCAGAAGAAAAAACAGTCATTGCAAAACCGTTGGCTTCTGCGCCAAGTAACTGGAAAAGAAATCGTTCATTTTAATCGGTGCATACGTGAAAGATTTTGTCCGTAAAGTCTTGTTTATTTTAGGGTTGGATATTACGCCCAATCAAAAAATGGATCGGCTGACGTACCGGATTTTTCGCCGATACCTGCGCCCTGATTCTGTAGCTGTTGATATAGGTTGCCATAAAGGCGAGGTGTTGGAATGGATTTTTCGCTTTGCTCCCCGGGGTATGCATTTTGCTTTTGAGCCGCTTCCGCCTCTTTTTCGGCGCTTACAGAATCGCTTTGCCGGCATGAATTGCCATTTTTTTTCGATTGCCCTTTCCGATCATTCCGGTGAGGCTGATTTTGTTTATGTTCCTGAAGCTCCTGCTTACAGCGGTTTAAAGGAACGTGATTACGATGGGAAAAAGGTTCGTCCGCAAACCATCCGTGTGCAGGTGAAACCCCTGGATGAAGTGATTCCCGAAACAGTTTTGGTTGATTTAATCAAGATTGACGTAGAGGGAGCTGAAATGCAGGTATTGCGTGGCGCTGAAAAAACAATACGGCGCTCCCGTCCGCTCATTATTTTTGAATTTGGCCGGGGAGCTTCAGACCATTATGGAACAACACCTGCAGAGATCTTTCAATTTTTTACCGGTTTGGGTATGTCCGTTTATTCCCTCCGATCCTTTGAAAATGGGGGAGAGGCTCTCTCTGTTCATGATTTACGGCAGGATTTTGAGTCAGGCGCCAATTATTACTTTGCTGCCCGATAGCACTTTTATTTTCTGAATCGGAGCCTGTATAAATTGTGCAAAGTCATATAATCTAAGCCCGGATTATCCCGTTTTTTAAAAAATCCGTCGTAAGTGTTGAATTTTTTGTGGGAGGCCAACCAACGGTTGCTCGTATTCCAGCCCCAAGGTCCGAAAGCTCCGTGATTATTCGGATCGGCGCTTTCCAACATGCGGCGTATTCGAGGTTCGCGCAGTTTAGGAGAAAGGGTGTGCTTGATGCCATAAAGCTCGGCATGGGCCAATGGGAAAATTTCCTTATGCCACATTATATCCTGTATGCCCAAAAAACGGTTGGTTATCCTGGGCGGTCCCCACGTATTTCCCGTTGTGGCTAAAATAAGCACCATGGTCCGGTTGAAAAATACGGGAGTAAGTCCGGTACTCATGAGGCCTAAGGCTGGTGCGCTGTACCATTTGGCTTTGGGCAAGTCTATCGGGATTTTACCTCCGTTTATTTTTTTGGCGGTTTTGCGAAATCCGTACGAAAACAGCCGGGCGTCAGGGCCTCTATACACTTTCTTTCCCGTCACGGGATTATAGATGATC
>JBIJBG010000108.1:0-6674 GCA_044345355.1 Flavobacteriales bacterium | reverse complement strand
AATTTTTCCGTTTCCCCATTGCTTAACTGCGGAGAACCGTTCGTTTTCAACTCGGCGGCTTCCACTCCCTCGGGTTCATTATCCTTTGCCTGGGATTTTACATCAGACGGAACGGCAGAACAAAACACCAACAACACCTCTGTCTCGCATGCTTATCCCAATTCAGGAACCTATCAGGTAACTATGGTGGCCACCGGCCTCGGAAATTGCCGCGATACTGTATCCCAATCGGTTACCATATATCCGAAACCGGACGTTTCTTACACAGGACCTACACAGGTTTGTGGTACCGTGGTTGATCTGAGTGCTCAGGGTCAGGTCGGAAACCCTTCAGCCATGGCCGGCTATGAATGGTTTTTCAACGGAGTTTCCGCAGGCACGGGACAGAATTTGGTACAAAACTTTCCGGTTACGCCTTACCAAACCCTTGTGGGTTCCGTAGTAGGAAGCAGCAATAGCGGGTGTCTTGATACAGCTACATTTACCTTGGATCTGCAGCCGAATCCCGTGGCCGATTTTTCATTTGGTGCCAACTGCTCCGGGCTTACCATTCCGTTTACGGATGAGTTTACCTGGAACGGAACGCCTTCTGCCGGAACTGCGGTAAATTATGCGTGGGATTTCGGAGACGGACAAAATTCATCCGCTCAGAATCCGCAGCATACGTATGCGGACGGAGGTATCTACTCGGTTACTCATGTGGTAACGGCCTCCACGGGATGTGCTGATACCGTAACACTTGAAGTGGCAGCCAGTGAATTGCCCGAAGCCTCGTTTCTCTTTGAAGAACTGTGCTTCCAAAACATTTCCTTTTACTCCAATTCCAACGCAAACGGCGGTACATTGACCGAATATCTCTGGAATTTTGCGGACGGCGGCTCAGGTGCCGATTCGGCCTTGATTCACGAATATACTACCGCCGGAACTTACGATGTAACGCTTACAGTCACCAATTCGGAAGGCTGCATTTCCACGGTCACGCTTCCCGTTTTGGTGAATCCTTCCACACCGCTTTCCTCTTTGGATGTGCCTAACATCATTACGCCCAACGGAGATATGGTAAACGATGAGTGGACTTTGGAACCTTCTTTTGATGATTGTTATACCTATGAAATGATAATTTTTAACCGCTGGGGAAACCTGGTATTCAGACAGGTGAAAGGAGGAGCTCCGTTCAGTGGTCTGGATGCCTCAGGAACCAGATTGAGTGCGGGTGTTTATTTCTATACCATCAGCGCGGGTGAACTTCAAAAAAACGGAACACTCACCATCAGCTATTAATTTCTTTTCGCTCTATTCAAAAAACCGGGTATATCGCCCGGTTTTTTGTTTTTTAGCGGTATGATTTATGAAGTAAGCGCACCGCAACCGAACAACCGGTTTTTACATATCACCACCCGGGTGACATTTTCTTCGGATGAAGTCCGTATTCTTCAACTTCCTGTGTGGAGGCCCGGGCGTTATGAGCGGGGCGATTTTGCCCAATATGTCCGCAATCTTCGCATCACTGACCTCAGCGATAATCCGTTGCCATTCAAAAAGCTTGGACTTTCAGCCTGGAAGGTGGAAACCGACGAACCTGAAATCATAGTCAGGTATGAATTTTGGGCCGGTTTGCTGAATGCGGGTTCTACGTTTGTTTCAGAACATATGATTTACATCAACCCGGTAAATTGCCTGATGTATAAGCCTGGAAGAGAGCACGAACTCTGCGAACTGATCATCCACATGCCAGCGCATTTTAAAACAGCCGGCTCACTGAAAGAAATTGCACCGGGACGTTTTAAGGCTGTTGACTATCATTCGCTGGCCGACTCACCCATCATTGCCTCTGACAGGCTGAGCAAAACAGAACTAACGGTTAACGGGATTTCATTCCGATTCTGGTTCTGTGCCCCCGAAATACAAGCATGGAATAAAATTTTACCTGATGTGGAGGCCATCATACGAACTCAGTTGAAAACCATGTATACGTTTCCTACTGAACGGTATGAGGTATTGACCCATCTTTTGCCATACCATGCCTACCACGGCGTGGAGCATCTGCAGTCTACCGTAATTACGCTGGGGCCGGCTTCCGATTTTTTTGAACCTTCTGTATATCCTGAATTTTTGGGTGTATTCTCGCATGAACTTTTCCATGTCTGGAATGTAAAATCAATCAGGCCGGCGGATATGTTGCCTTATGATTACAGCCGGGAAAATTTTTCCCCTTTGGGTTATGTTTATGAGGGTATTACTACTTATTACGGTGATTTGTTCTGTTTGCGGGCCGGCGTATTTTCCTGGAATTTTTTCTGCAGTCTCCTGAATGATTGGCTCACCCGACATGTCCATAATTTTGGACGTATGCATTTTTCGTTGGCGGAAAGTTCTCTGGAAACCTGGCTCGACGGATACAAACCCGGAGTGCCAGATCGAAAAGTAAACATATACAATGAAGGAGCCCTATGCGCCCTTATGGCCGACTGGTTTATCCGAATAAAAAGCAACCACCGGCATTCATTAGATGACGTAATGCGCTCCATGAACGGGGAATTTGGCGATAATAAAAAGGGATATGCACGCGATGATTACCGACGGCATTTGGAAAGATGGGCTGGAGAATCTGTTGATTTTCTGTTCAATGATTATTTAGAAGGCAGGAAAGATTATTTGGCGCTTATTTCTGATTTGGCTCCTTCCTTCGGATTAACGATTCAACATAATCCAAATCCTTTGATAACGGCGTCCATTTTTGGATTAAAAACCCGAACAGAACAAAACCGCATTTTGGTGGACAAGATTGTTCCCGGATCGCCCGCAGAATTGGGGGGATTATCTATTAATGATGAATTGGTAAGTGCACATGATTTCAGCGATTTGATAAGGCATCCACAATGGGATATATCCATACCGGCCAATGAGGCTTTGATTTTGCAGGTGATTTCCATGGGCGAAAGTAGACAGCGGATTTTACAACCCGGAGAAAATCGGTTTTTACCTCTTTTTAGCCTGGAAAAAAGTAGCGGAGCTTCCGATGCGGCCAAACAAGCTTTTTCCAAATGGGCAGGATGTCCATTTTAATCCACCAGAACATTCCACCCGTATCTGTCTGGTTGCGAGCCTTTTCGGATGCCCGATAATTTTTCTGCCAATAAATTCATGGAAGTAAAAGGGCCCGTTAACGAAAAAACCTCCCCGTCTATACCTACATCAGCGATTGGAATGACGACGGCGGCCGTACCTGTGCCGAATAATTCTGAGACAGATCCGTTTTGGATACCCTCCTTTAATTCGTCCACTTCAATTTTCTGTTGTTTTACGGGTATGCCCAAATCACTGGCCAGCGTTAGCAAAGAATTGCGAGTGATGCCATCCAGAATGGTACCAGAGGCCGGCGGGGTGATAAGTTCTCCCTGCTTCACCATCATGATGTTCATGGTTCCCGATTCCTCGATAAACCGGTGTGTCTGCGCATCGGTCCAGATCACCTGATCAAAACCTTCCTTCTTGGCCTCCTGAGTAGGTAAGAAAACGGAACCGTAATTTCCGGCACATTTGGCGCTTCCCGTCCCTCCTTCGGCAGCCCTTGTAAAATTACGTTCCACTTTCACACGGAGAGGTTTGGAATACATAGGCACGGAAGGACATGCCATGATAAGAAACAGGTATTCTTCGGCAATTTTCACGCCCACGCGGGCTTCACTGGAAAACACCAGTGGACGCAGGTAGAGTGAGCCGCCCTCGGTATGGGGAATCCAGCCCTGTTCCAACTTTACGAATTCGGTTACGGCTTCTAAAAACAATTCACGCGGCATGGGAGGAATACACATACGTTCCATGGATTTTACAAAGCGCACATAATGATCTTCAGGACGGAAAACCACGGCTTTCCCCTCCCGGGTGCGAAAAGCTTTCATGCCTTCGAAAACAGCCTGGGCATAATGCAGCGAGAGCGTAAAAGGACTCAATGAAATAGGGCCGAACGGTTCAATGCGGGCCTTTTGCCAGGCACCTTCCTTAAATTCGGCGATAAAGAGATGATCGGTCGGGATTTTTCCGAATTCGGGAGCTGAAATATCAGTAACAGCCAGTTGGGGGGAGGGATTGTACCGTATAGGAATCATGCCATGTGTTAATTGACCTGCAAGATGCAAAAATGCCCGTTAACGGGCAGTCAGACTAAAAAAAGTTTTGCTTTTTGTTTCGCGTAATGGAATAAATTTTAGCTTTGCAGCCCGTTCTTTTGAGATAACATGGTGAGATGGGTGAGTGGCTGAAACCAGTAGTTTGCTAAACTGCCGTACGGGAAACTGTACCGCGGGTTCGAATCCCGCTCTCACCGCCAGTGTGTAGTCTGTTTCTCCGGGAAAAGCAGACTTTGAAACTTAAAAGAGTGATCGTTCGGGGTGTAGCGTAGCCCGGTTATCGCGCCTGCTTTGGGAGCAGGAGGTCGCAAGTTCGAATCTTGCCACCCCGACAAATCGAAAACCCGTCTCGCGATGCGAGGCGGGTTTTTTTTATCGGCCATGACGGACCAAACCACGTTTGAGTCCGGAAGGGCCGATAAAAAACCCATTTTTTTTGCGCAGCAAAAAAGGGTTTTCGGTTTGAATCACCCCCAATCAAGATCATGAAATAATCTTGCGGCAAACCACGTTTGAGTCCGGAAGGGCCGATAAAAAACCCATTTTTTTTGCGCAGCAAAAAAGGGTTTTCGGTTTGAATCACCCCCAATCAAGATCATGAAATAATCTTGCGGCAAACCACGGTTGAGTCCGGAAGGGCTGATAGAAAACGTTTTTGCGCAGCAAAAAAGGGTTTTCGGTTTGAATCCCCTCCCAAATCAAGATCATGAAATAATCACGCCACCCCGACAAGTTGAAAACTACGGCTCTACCGGATTTGTAATCCTGTAGGATGTAATAGCAGATTGGTAATCTGTAAATAAATGGATTAAAAATCCATGATTAACATAGCCTGAGATTTCAAATCCCGGGCAGCGGGGGGCGCCAGTAAAACGTTTTGTGCTGAAAATCATCAAATATGAGGCGCGATAGGGTGGTTGTCTTCTTTTCCTTTTCAAAAACAGAATGGAAAAAAACGGCTTTCTTACAAAGCATAATGAAGACTCCGAGTAATTGAATCCTTTCTCCCTACTGAATAATTGCACGGGATATTCAAACAAAAAAGGCCGGAAAATACCGGCCTTTCAAATACAGATGTACTAACCTACCAGATTACTACGCGCTCTTCATCTTTCAGGAACATATTTTTTCCGCCTCTCTCTTTCCAGGCATTTTCAAATTCTTTCATGTGGGAAAGAGTGGCATTAATCCGGTAACGCGCCGGGCTGTGCGGATCGGTTTCCACCTGATTGCGCAAAGCCTCGTCCGTAATATTCATACGCCATACCTGAGCCCAGCCCAAAAAGAAACGCTGCTTCCAGTTCAGCCCATCAATGAGCGGCGGTTCAGGTTTACCCTTTAATGACTTTTCCAAAGCATAGTAGGCGAGGGTAAGTCCGCCCAGATCGGCAATATTTTCTCCTATGGTAAGCGCACCTTTTATTTTTACCCCCGGCATCGCTTCAATATTGTCAAAATAAGCAATGTATTTCTGGGCCAATCCCATAAAGTTGGCGCGGTCTTCCTCCGTCCACCAGTTCACCAGATTTCCTTCAGCGTCAAACTGAGAGCCCTGATCGTCGAATCCGTGGGTCAGTTCATGCCCGATCACCGCCATGATTCCCCCGTAATTGATGGCATCATCCGCATCGGGATTAAAGAATGGAGGCTGCAAAATTCCCGCCGGGAAAACTACCTCGTTAAATAGCGGATTATAGTAGGCATTTACAGTCTGCGGAGTCATTCCCCATTCTGTCTTGTCCACCGGTTTACCCATTTTGGCTACGTTATACTCATGTTCCCAGATACTCATGTTGATCACATTCTGCACCAGATTTTTTGCTGAAATATCTACGTTGCCGTAATCTTTCCACTTGTCGGGGAAACCGATTTTGTAGGTGAAAGCTTTTAATTTTTCTTTGGCTTTCTTTTTGGTCTCGGCACTCATCCAATTAAGAGCGTCAATTCTTTCCCCATATACCGCCCGCACGTTTTCAATCATATCTTCCACTTGCTTGCGCGAGGTCTGGGGAAAATATTTATCCGCATAGATTTTGCCGAGTGGTTCACCGATCATGCTATTGGTGGTGCGTAGGGCACGTTCATCTCGTTTGCGTTGTTCTTTAACGCCGCGCATTACCGTGCTGAAAAAACGAAAATCTTCATCGGCCAGAGCTTTATTCAGATAACCCGCCTGCGAAGAAAGCAGATTCCATTTCAGATATAGCTTCAGGATATTCAGGTCGGTTTTGGCCACATAATCTGAGGCCTTCTTCAGGTAATCGGGACTTTCTAAGATAACGGTATCGGCCTTGATACCTTGCTTTTCAGCAAAAAGCATAAAATTAAATTGGGGTGCCAACGTCTTTAATTGGGCCATGGCCATTTTGTTATACGTTTTCACGGGATCGCGTTGCTCAATATTGGTGAGCTGCAGTTTGGCCAGTCCGGTTTCAAAATCCAACAACTTTTCACCGACTTTGGCATCGGGCATTCCGGCTAATTCAAACATGATGTTTACATGCTTGGTGAATTCGTTGCGGATATTCACCATGTTTTCATCTG
>JBIJBG010000181.1:0-4790 GCA_044345355.1 Flavobacteriales bacterium | reverse complement strand
CTGAAGTTAGTTCCGCTTTTTAGGTGTATTCCGCGAAAAAAATATAAACCGGAAGACAAGTCTTTCACCGAACCGCTGTTTCCTGTTCCGCTTTTCGCCAACTTTCCCTCGGGGGTGATCAGTTCCCAGGAAATCAACTCGTTTTCTTCCATGAAAAAATAAAAGAAATCATCCGCCGGGTTGGGAAGGAGAAGGAAAGACTCTACGTCCGAGGGATCGGATACTTGAAGCCCCAGCTTGGTATAGAGGCAGCTTAAGGCGTCTCCCGCATGCAATCGTCCTGATCCCAAAAGGCCTGTATAGGCAGCATTTGCGGGAATGTTGTCGATCGGAGTTGCGGAATCATACAGACAGGATAGGAGCAGGGTATCCGGGGCTTTTGGTGCCAATGATTTCATAAGGCCCAACACGCCGGAAACGAGAGGTGCCGCCTGAGAGGTACCGGAAAGAAATTCAAAAGTAGGTGCTCCCGTGGCATTTCGCGATGTAGACCATATTCCCGAGCCGGGAGCTGAAATATCAATGCGGGTCCCGAAAGAGGAAATATTCAGTTTGGTATCACTCTGGGTGGTTGCCGCCACACTGATGACTCCTTGGTAGGTAGCAGGATAAACGGGTGTTTCGTTGGCAAAGTTGCCGGCGGCGGCAACAATTAGGCATCCTTCATCCAGTGCAAAATTGATTACGCTTTTGGCCGTTACTGAAGAGTCAAAAGACCCCCAGGAACAATTGATGATTTTTGCGCCGCGTGCGGCCGCAAAAGCAATGCCTTCATATCCGTGAGTAATTACATCGGAGGCATCTCCCGCTTTTATGGGAAGCCAAAAGCAGTCAAATCCCATCGAGGCCATTCCGCTCCCGTTGTCAGTCTGTGCGGCTGCCAGGCCGGCCACATGGGTGCCATGTCCGGAGTTGGTGCTCTGGATATACACATTTCCGTTGTTGCTTCGTGCATTCCATCCCGAATAATCATCCGTGTACCCGTTTCCGTCATTATCTAATCCGTCGTTGGGAATTTCGGATGCATTAATCCGTATTTTCCCCGACAGCTCAGGATGGTCATCCAAAAAAGCATTATCCACTACGGCTATAAGCGTTTGATTGTCTCCATGGCTAAGTTCCCAGGCATTTTTGGATTTGATTTTATAGTGATACCATTGATTCGGCGAACCCAACTCCACGCCCAAATCGTCCGGTGTGTAAAAAGGTGTGGAGCGGGGAACGGGTTCCGTATAAATTATTTTTTTCCAAAGAGCTTCCTGATATTCGGCCATGTCTTCAGGTGAGAATTCATCAGCGCGGATGATCCGATTCATTCCATCAAAGGCAATACCGGGAAAAGGGATTGAAAATCGGGCCTCTGGATAAGCTTTTTTCATTTGGGTCAAAAACTCACCCGTATTTGCGGTTGGATCTACTTTTATATAATAGGATACCGACTGACTGTGCAGGGGTCCGTTTGCAAAAAGCAGGCATGCTGTAAGAAAATGATAAAGTTTCATGTACCGGGAAACAGAATTGTCGTTCAAATTAACAAAATTTGCACTATGAGGATTTTCTTTCCCGCCATTTTTTTTTGCCTCCTGCTGTATTCCTGTTGTTCCATTCCACTTCAATCAGGCATCAGTTCTGAACAAATTCCCGTAAAAGAGGTAGCCCCCGAACCTAAAATGGAACGTGCCATTCTTCCCTACCGCAAGAAAGCAGAGGAAAAACTCTCCCGGGAATTGATTTATTGTGAAAAACCGCTGATCAAGGCATTGCCCGAATCGGAATTGTCCAACATGATGGCCGACGCCGTTTTGCAGGCCTCGCATACGTGGGCTTATGCCGAAGCAGGGCGTCCTTTTGCTCATTTTTGTCTGCTCAATTATGGGGGAATCCGTTCTGCGTTGCCCGCCGGCATGATTACCCTGCGTAACCTCTATGAATTAATGCCTTTTGAAAACGAACTGGTTTTGGTGAGGCTCTCTATGGCAGACCTTAAACTTCTTTTCGACTATCTGCGCGATAAAAAAGGAAGTCCTGTGGCGGGTGTTCGTGTGCGGGTAGATAAGGAGGGGGGCATGCAGGTATTCTTGGGGGATGTTTCCTTTTCATTTGAAAGAGATTTGTGGGTAGCCACATCCGATTTTTTAGCAGGCGGGGGTGACGGTATGCATTTCTTAACCAAGCCATTGGCCCTAATCGAAACGCGAATTAAAATAAGGGATGCAATTGGTACGTACCTCACCGGTTTAAACGAGAAAGGGGAAACCCTGAATCCGAAATTAGACGGAAGGATGGTGATTGAATGAACCGTCGCTTTTTTATCAAAAGTGGAAGCTTGGCATTCGGGAGTTTCCCGTTTTCAAAAGCGTATTCAGCAGGTATTTTCTCCCAAAAACCCGGGGAAAAACTGACCGTATTATATACGAATGACGTACATTCCCGGATAGATCCTTTTCCCGCCGATCATCCGCAGTTTCCTTTACGCGGTGGTTTCGCGCCAAGAGCCGCTATTGTGGAGTCAATCCGCCGTGAAGAAAACCATGTGCTGCTTTTGGATGCGGGCGACATGTTTCAGGGAACACCTTACTTCAATTTTTACGGCGGAGAGGCTGAGTTTAAGTTGATGACCAGAATGGGTTACGATTGTGTGACTTTAGGCAATCACGATTTTGATAACGGTGCAGACGGATTGGCTGATAAAATGAAATATGCCGGTTTTTCATTCGTCAACTGCAATTATCAGCTTGCCGACACCCCGATTCATGGACGTGTCAGCCAATACAAAATGTATAGGCGGGGAGGGCTGAAGGTTGGAGTGTACGGACTGGGTATTGATTTGGAGGGCTTGGTCAACGCTCATTTAAGAAAAGGGATTATTTATGAAAATCCGCTTACTTGTGCGCTAAAGGTGGAGAAGCACTTGAAAGAAGAAATGGGTTGCGATTTGATCATCTGCCTCTCTCATTTGGGCTATTCCTACAAAGAAACTAGATTGTCAGATACCCTGCTTGCCCCTGAGCTTCTTTACACGGATTTGATTATCGGCGGGCATACCCATACTTTTTTGGCGGAACCGGTAAAATTTGTGAATAAGCTCGGTAAATTTATTTATGTCACCCAAACCGGTTGGGGGGGAATCAATTTGGGAAGATTTGATTTTCTGTTTGATGAAGGCCGGCAATCTTCAGCAGCTGGATTTTCTATGTATAAAATTTCTATAAAAACAACAGCAGGTTAATTTTTTTTTAAAGTTTTTTCTCTCAAAATTTGCCCAAACAAATTATGTAGGGTTTTTGAGAGGTTTTTCTTCTTGGTTTCCTTCCTTAATTTGAGTCGGTAAAATTTCTGTTCAGCTAATCTTAAACACGGTAAACGTCATCATGAGTAAAACTTTTATAGAGGTTTGGGACAACAGTTTAAAATTTATACGGGATAATGTAAGCCCGCAAAGTTTTAAAACGTGGTTTGAACCCATTAAGCCTCTTAAGTTGGAAAGTGGCGTCCTTACGATTCAGGTACCTACCCAGTTTTTTTATGAGTGGCTCGAAGAGCACTACATCAGCTTGTTAAAATCGGCCATTCGCAAAGAACTTGGTCCTGAGGGAAAATTGGTGTACAGCATCATCATGGATAACAGTGCAGCCTCCAGCAAACAACCTTATTCTACCAGAATTCCTGCCACTGACAAGAAAGCAGTACTTAATCCCTCCGTGAATGCTCCGATTGATTTGGGCTCCAAGACTATTAGAAATCCTTTTGTGATTCCGGGTCTGAAAAAAATAAATATTGACTCCAACCTAAACCCCTTCCACACCTTTGAAAATTTTATCGAAGGGGATTGTAACCGGCTCGCCCGCTCTGCCGGTTATGCCGTGTCCAAATCTCCGGGAGGCACATCCTTCAACCCGCTGCTTATTTACGGAGGTACGGGTTTGGGGAAAACTCACTTGGCTAATGCCATCGGAGTACAGATAAAAAAGAATTTTCCCAATCAGACCGTATTGTATATATCTGCCGATAAGTTCATCCAGCAGTTTGTGGATGCGGTAAAAAATAACTCTACCAATGATTTCGTGAACTTTTACCAGTTGGTGGATACACTTATCATGGACGATGTTCAATTCCTTTCCGGAAAAGAAAAGACTCAGGATGTGTTCTTCCATGTTTTTAATCACCTGCATCAGAGTGGAAAACAAATCGTTTTGACAGCGGATAAGCCTCCGGTGGAGATTATCGGTATGGAACAACGCCTGCTGTCACGATTTAAATGGGGTCTTAGTGCCGATCTTCAGGCTCCCGAATTGGAAACCCGCATGGCCATCCTGCAAAGTAAAGTGTATAAAGATGGTATAGAGCTCCCCGCCGATGTGCTGGAACATCTGGCTTACAGCATTACATCCAATGTTCGCGAGTTGGAAGGCGCCCTCATTTCCCTTTTGGCCCAGGCATCTCTGAATAAAAAGGAGATTACCCTTGACCTGGCCAGGAAGATGATTGACAAATTTGTCAAAACAACCCAAAAGGAAATATCCATTGAGTACATACAAAAAGTGGTATGTGACTACTTTAAACTCAACATGGATATCATGAAATCCAAAACCCGAAAAAGGGAAGTGGTTCAGGCCAGACAGATTGCCATGTTTTTCGCCAAAAATTTCACAAAAGCATCCCTGGCCACCATCGGCGCACATTGCGGCGGTAAAGATCATGCTACCGTTCTGCATGCCTGCAAAACAGTCAATAATCTGATGGAAACCGATAAGCGTTTCCGCAGTTATGTGGATGAGTTGGAAAAGAAA
>JBIJBG010000197.1:0-4308 GCA_044345355.1 Flavobacteriales bacterium | reverse complement strand
CGCAGGAAGGCTACGGAACCTTTGCCCATCCGCGTTCACTTACGGCACAGCAGATTCAGACCATTGCCGACTGGGTAGATGCGGGAGCCCCACAGGGCAATTTAGCCGATGCACCCACTCCGCCCGTCATTACGAATAATTACGAAATCCAGAATCCCGATTTAATTATCCGTATGCCCGCCTACACGGTGAATACCAGCAATGACCTTTACCGATGTTTCGTAATCCCCACCGGTCTTGCACAAAACAAATACATACAAGAATTGGAAGTTGTACCGGGTAATCGGGCCATCGTGCACCACGCACTCATTTTTCAGGATCCCTCGCAAACTCCCGTAAATTTGGACGCCCAAGACCCCCAACCCGGATATACCTCATTCGGCGGAACGGGTTCCAACGCATCTAAACTGATCGGTGCCTGGGTACCCGGGTCTACGCGTTTTCGGGCTCCACAGGGAATGGGAATGAAATTGGATGCCGGCACCCACATCGTGATGCAGCTGCATTACCCCGGCGGCACATTTAACCAAACCGACAGCACCGAAGTTCGTATTAAATATGCCACCGCGGCCAATCCGCGTGAGGTGACAATCGCACCGGCCATCAATCACGTCAGCACCCTCACTAACGGCCCATTGGTAATACCGGCCAATCAGACCAAAACGTTTCATGCACAATACACCATACCGGCACAATACACCATTTCGGCGTTACTTTCGGGACCGCACATGCACCTTATCGGGCGCAACATTAAATCGTGGGGAGTAACCACCTCCGGTGACACCATTCCTTTCATTCATATCCCCCACTGGGATTTTCACTGGCAGGGATTTTACCAATTCAAGAATCTGGTAAAAATACCGGGAGGCACGGTCATTCACGCCGCGGCATTGTATGATAACACCACGGGAAATCCGCATAATCCGAGCAGTCCGCCCCAAACCGTAACGGCGGGCGAAGCCACCACGGATGAAATGATGATGGTGTATTTCGGCTACACGCTGTACATGCCGGGCGATGAACAAATTTCGCAGGAATTTGATGACCCCGTTAATCCCACCGACATTCCCGAAGGAATTGTGCAGACCATGCAATTCTATGATCTTTTTCCCAACCCATCCTCCGAGCAGGTGCAGCTGGGCGGATTTTTACCGGCTCCCGCATCCCTGCAGATTACCCTTACGGATATGCAGGGACGGATTATGAGTCAGGAGAAAGAAAAGAATTTACCCGCCGGCCATTTCAGTTTTTCGGTACCGTTAAATGACCTTCAGGCAGGATCGTATTTCCTGCAGCTCTCGGATGGAAAGACCATACGCACCAAAACTGTGGTCAAAAACTGATCTGACTGTTTATTTCATTAAAAAGCCAGGAAATGCCGGGCTTTTATGTTATTTTAGGATCATCTATCTACTTCTGCAATTCTCCCCGACTGATCACGATGCGCTGCACTTCCGAAGTGCCTTCGTAAATCTGGGTAATTTTGGCATCGCGCATCAGACGCTCCACGTGGTATTCTTTTACGTATCCGTATCCGCCGTGAATCTGCACCGCTTCCGTAGTTACCCACATGGCCGTTTCCGAAGCGAAAACTTTCGCCTTGGCAGAGGACTGCGCATAATCCAAGCCGCTGTCCTTTTCCCACGCCGCTTTGTAAATTAAAAGCCGCGCGGCCTCTATGCGGGTGGCCATATCGGCCAGTTTAAACTGAATGATCTGATGCTCACTGATCGGTTTAGCGAACGCCTTTCGCTGTTTGGAGTACTCCAAGGCCAATTCATAAGCGCCCTGCGCAATACCCAACGCCTGCGCGGCAATGCCTATGCGCCCGCCGTTGAGGGTTTTCATGGCAAATTTAAATCCGAATCCATCCTCGCCGATGCGGTTTTCCTTAGGCACTTTCACATCGGTAAAAATGAGGGAGCACGTATCCGAAGCGCGGATACCCAATTTATTTTCTTTGGCACCCACGGTAAAACCGGGCATGCCCTTTTCCACAATCAACACATTGATTCCTTTGTGCCCCTTGGCCCTGTCCGTCTGGGCAATCACAAGATATACCGAAGCATTGTATCCGTTGGTAATCCAGTTCTTGGTTCCGTTCAGCAGATAATGGTCACCCATATCAATGGCCTCCGTTTTCTGGGAAGTGGCATCTGAACCCGCCTCGGGTTCGCTGAGGGCAAAAGCGCCGATGATTTCCCCTTTGGCCAGTGGCTCCAGGTATTTTTTCTTTTGCTCGGGCGTTCCGTACTCTTCGAGTCCCCAGCAAACCAGGGAATTATTTACCGACATGCAGACCGATGCGGAAGAATCAATCTTGGAAAGCTCTTCCATGGCCAACACGTACGAAAAGGTGTCCAGACCGGCCCCTCCGTTTTCAGGCTTCACCATCATGCCCAGAAATCCCAGTTCGCCGAGTTTTTTTATCTGCGCCATGGGGAACTCTTGTTTTTCGTCACGCTCAATCACGCCAGGAAGCAATTCCTCGCGGGCAAAATCACGGGCGGCTTTTTGTATCATCAGATGTTCGTCGGTAAGCTGAAAACGCATGTGGATAATTTTTAGGAGACAAATGTATCTTTTTAGCGGCAAAAAAGTACACTTGCACTTCCAATGGAAAGCAGGAAAAACCACATCCATGTTTTGGGCATTATGTCCGGCACTTCTTTAGACGGAATTGATCTGGCCTTATGCCGCTTTTCGGAACAAGATGGGAAGTTTCGTTACACCATCCTGCATGCCGAAACGATGCCGCTGCCCGAAAATTGGGTAAATATCCTGAGGACCCCTTTTGGACTCTCTGCCCCGGACCTGGCCCGGCTAAACCTTGAATTCGGTACTTTTCTCGGCAAAACGGCCAAATCCTTTTTGGATAAAATGCAGGAAAAAGCGGATCTGATTGCCTCGCACGGACATACGCTCTATCACGAACCCCGACAGGGCTTCACCTTCCAATTGGGACACGGGGCAGCCATAGCCCATACCTCGGGCATTGATACGGTGAGCGACTTCCGATCGGGCGACGTGGCTCTGGGCGGACAGGGTGCACCGCTCGTCCCCGTAGGTGATGAATACCTCTTCGGCGAGTTTGATGCCTGCCTGAATCTGGGCGGCTTTGCCAACATTTCCATGAAAAACCCTGACGGCCATCGCATCGGGTTTGATATTGTGCCCTGCAATTTTGTGCTGAACCGGTTGGCGGGCAGGCTGAATGCCGATTATGACGAGGGCGGCAAAATGGCTTCGCACGGAAGTGAAATTCCGGAGTTGGCGAAAGCTCTTGACAGTTTGGATTATTACCATACCGGGCCGCCGAAATCCTTGGGAGCGGAATGGACGGAGCAACACATTTTGCCCTTGGTTTCCGAGGGAGATCCACACCGGCTGCTGCACACTTTTACGCTGCATATCGCCGGGCAAATTGCGAACATCATAAATACCTATCGCCTCAAAAACGTATTGGTTACGGGAGGGGGAGCAAAAAACGACTTTCTGATGGAGAAAATCAGAAAACGGACAACGGCTGAAATTTGCAAACCTGATCCGCTCACGGTTGATTTTAAAGAAGCGCTCATTTTTGCATTTTTGGGATACCTGCGGATGCAGGAAAAAACCAATGTTTGGGCATCAGTAACCGGAGCGCGCAGGGACTCTTGTGCCGGAGCCTTCTACAAGGCGGGCGGCATCCCTTTTTATTAACACCGGCGGTTGAAAAACAAGCCCGAATTAACCAAGGGTAAACATTTACTTTTCTACATTTGACCCCGAACCGTGAAATGTGATTGGGGATGTTGGAATTATTAAAAAAGTTTGAGAACAAGCGACCGGAAATCGTATTTGAGTGGAAAGACAGTGAAACCGATGCGGAAGGTTGGGTAGTCATCAATTCGCTGCGGGGCGGAGCGGCCGGAGGCGGGACCAGAATGAGAAAAGGACTGGACCGCCGGGAAGTGGAATCACTGGCCAAAACCATGGAAGTTAAATTTACGGTTTCAGGTCCTCCGATAGGCGGAGCCAAATCGGGCATTAATTTCGACCCGAACGATCCGCGAAAAAAAGAAGTACTCAAACGCTGGTATGCCGCGGTAATTCCCTTACTGAAGAATTACTACGGAACGGGCGGCGATCTGAATGTGGATGAAATCCACGAAGTGATTCCGATTACTGAAAACTTCGGTCTTTGGCATCCGCAGGAAGGCGTGGTGAACGGCCACTTTTCCCCGCGGGAAAGCGATAAAATTCACAAGATAGGTCAGCTCAGGTATGGCGTTTCCAAAGTTCTGGAAGACCCGGCCTATTCTCCCG
>JBIJBG010000224.1:0-3766 GCA_044345355.1 Flavobacteriales bacterium | reverse complement strand
TTGGCCACATCCTTGCCGAACAGCGATTCAATATCCTCTAAAGTGAGCTGCGTATCTTCCACAGTATCGTGCAGCAATCCGCAGATGGCGGAAGTAACACCGAGCCCGATTTCCTCAGCACAGATCTGGGCCACGGCAATGGGATGATAAATGTACGGCTCTCCCGACTTGCGGCGCATTTCCCTATGGGCATCCACCGCCACCTCATAGGCCTTATGAATCAGCTGTTGATCGGCCTTCCCCTTCATGGAATGCCCCAGGGCCTTCACCAACTTTTTATACCGCAACAAAAGTTCGCGCTTTTCCTGCTCGTGGTCTATGATGATTTCTCCGTTATTCATGGCCTATGCACTCCGTAAATTTAGGGATAAAGGACATACGAAGTGATTCACTTTTTTATTTTGAGTTTGGCAAACTTGAGCAGAATTTTTTTTCTTCCTATGCCTTCAAAATCAATCTCTGCCAGGCGGTCTGCCCCTTTTCCATCCACAAGCGTCACGATTCCGTTTCCAAAACGGGCATGCTCCACCTCCATGCCTGCCTCTATTTTATCCGGATTATCCCCACGGAAGTCGACAGAAGGCTGGGGAGCGGCGGACTCCTTTGGTTTAAAACCGGGCGGAGGGGAATAGTTGTACGTCGGTTTTTGAAAACGGCTCCGCTCTTCCTCAGGCGAGGCTCCCGACGAATTCATGGGGCGGTTCATAAAGCGGATATCCAACGCTTCCTGATCAAGCTCCCCCAGAAAACGGCTGGGCTCACACTGATGCAGCTGGCCGTAGCGGTAGCGCGTTTGCGCAAAACTCAGGCTCACCTTATTCATGGCCCGGGTGAGGGCCACATAAAACAGACGCCTTTCTTCTTCCAGCTCCGTGCGCGAGGTAACCGACAGCTGCGAAGGGAAAAGATTTTCCTCCAGCCCCACAATATACACATACGGGAATTCAAGCCCTTTAGAAGCATGAATGGTCATCAGGCTTACGCGGTCATCCTCGCCCGAGTCATTATCGGCATCGGTGTAAAGAGCCACCTCCGCCATGAACGAGTCCAGCCTGGCCGGTTCTCCCTGTTCACCTTCTCCCGGCTCGGAAAACTCCTTAATTCCGTTCAGCAGTTCCTGTATGTTTTCGTAGCGGCTGATTCCTTCAGGAGTGCGGTCGGTGTACAATTCTTTCAATATGCCCGCCTCTGCAGCTATGCGGTGGGCGGCATCATAAGCGGGGGCATTTTTGGCCAACACCCCGAAGCTCTGGATCATGACGGCGAACTCCGTGATTTTCTTGCGGGCTCCCGCATGCATGTCACTTTCCACGCGATTCAGGTTCTCCATGAGCGTCCACAAATCGGTGTTGTGCCTGTCTGCCAGAACCACCAATTTTTCCACGCTGGTATTTCCGATTCCGCGGGTGGGATAATTGATAACGCGCTTCAGGGCTTCCTCATCGCGCGGGTTCAGCGCAAGGCGAAAGTACGCGAGCAGGTCTTTAATTTCTTTACGCTGGTAGAATGATACTCCGCCGTAAATCCGGTAAGGAATGCCCAATTTGCGCAGGGCTTCCTCCATGGCCCTGGACTGCGAATTGGTGCGGTACAAAATGGCAAAATCGCGGTGCGGACATCGGCTGTTCATTTTCTCTTCAAAAATGGCCTGGGCAACCGCACGTCCTTCCTCATTATCGGTCAGGGATTTATACACCGCTATTTTCTCCCCCTGTCCATTGTCGGTGTAAACGGTTTTCTTGAGTTGGTTTTTGTTTTTGGCAATCACCGAATTGGCGCTCTCCACAATGGTTTTGGTGCTCCTGTAATTCTGCTCCAGCTTAAAGGTTTTCAGGTCGGGATAGTCTTTTTCAAAGTTCAGGATATTCTGAATATCGGCTCCTCGGAAAGCATAGATGCTTTGGGCATCATCACCCACCACGCAAAGATTTTCGCGCAGCGAGGCCAGTTTCTTTACAATGAGGTATTGGGCAAAGTTGGTATCCTGATACTCATCCACCATGAGGTAATGGAATCGGATCTGGTATTTGTAGAGCACATCCGGAAAGCGCTCGAAGAGTTCGTACGTTTTAAAGAGCAGATCATCGAAATCCATGGCGCCCGATTTGAACAGGCGTTTTTGGTACTGCAGGTAAATTTCGGCCAGTTTGGGCCTGCCCGCAGCGGCATCGTCCGTGGTGTAGTCTGAATTATGGGCATAGCCCGCCGCCGAAATCAGATTATTCTTGGCCGATGAAATGCGGTTGTGTACTATGTTTGGCTTGTAAATTTTATCGTCAAGCCCCATTTCCTTGATGATGGTTTTCAGCAGGCTCCGGCTGTCGTCGGTATCATATACGGAGAACTGGGTAGGGTAATTCAGTTTATCCGCTTCCACGCGCAGGATGCGTGAAAAGATGGAATGGAAGGTCCCGGTCCACAGGTTTCTGGCTTCATGCTCCCCGGTAATTTTGGCAATCCGCTCCTTCATTTCGCGCGCCGCCTTGTTGGTAAAAGTGAGGGTGAGAATATGGAAAGCATCTACGCCTTTTTGGAGCAGGTGGGCAATGCGGTAGGTAATAACGCGGGTTTTGCCCGAACCGGCGCCGGCAATAATCATTACGGGACCTTCCGTAGTTTCCACGGCCGCCCGCTGGGAGGGATTCAGTTCCTCGAGGTAGTTATTCTTCACGGATACAAAAGTGGTGTTTTATGGGCAAATAAAGAGTCGCTGCCGGCATGTTGTTAAAAACCGGTTGCTGAAAATCGGATTACCCAGCAAAAATTACGGACCCATTTACGGGAAATAATTTCCCTGCATTTCGTATGCAAATTATATGCAAATGAAAAAGGGTTACAAGTTTTCAACCTCGTAATCTTAGCTCTTCCGTATTTTTAATCCGGAAATACTTAACCGCGGAAATATATTCCGCATATTAATTACCCATTTTTACTCAGTCAGTATTACGGCCTGTGGCCGTGAACCTTAGTGGGGGTGACTTCGATAAAATCCACACGGATTTCATCCGTGTTTGCTTTTTCATTAAAAAAAAGGTTGAGCGAGCTCACCTTTTTTTTAAATGAAAAAGCCGATTGCTTCCGCAATCGGCTTTTATCGGTCGGGATGACAGGATTTGAACCTGCGACCCCACGCCCCCCAGACGTGTGCGCTACCGGGCTGCGCTACATCCCGAATTTTTAGTCTTTTAGACTGGGGCGCAAAAGTAATGAATCTTTCGATTTGCCCAAACGAATTGAAAAAAGTACATACCCAAAAACAATAAAACGACTTTAAAAAACACAACGCAAAAAACAAATGCCTTTTATACAAATACCCGACAATGCCTTGTAAATTCAAAAAAAGTTAAACAAAAGCCCCTTTATAATCCTTAATTTCGCACGAAAATTGCATATCGCCTTCAAGATGCCCCGTCAAATTTTCTTCTTCCTATTCCTACTGCAGAGCACCCTTCCCCTCTCCGCACAAAATAAATACACCGTCAGCGGGTATTTGCGCGATGCCTCCAACGGGGAAGCTCTTCTGGGGGCCAACGTGTACATCAAAGAAAATTTAATCGGCATCACTACCAATACCTACGGTTTCTATTCCATCACCGTGCCGGAAGGGAAATATACCCTCGTATGCTCCTACCTGAGCTTCAAAACCATCAACCAGCCCATAGATCTTACCAAAAACCTGACGGTAAATCTTGAACTGGAAAAGACAGACCGCGAAATAAAAGAAATTGAAATCACCGACGACCGCGCCAAAGAAAACATCGAAAGT
>JBIJBG010000256.1:0-3152 GCA_044345355.1 Flavobacteriales bacterium | reverse complement strand
CTCACCATTGAGGAAATAAAAAAACTGCCCGCCTTCATGGGAGAAGTGGACATACTGAAATCCATCACCCTGCTGCCCGGCGTAAAAAGCGGAGGCGAAGGAAACTCAGGCATCTACGTACGGGGAGGCGGTCCCGACCAAACCCTCATTCTGCTGGACGGAGCTCCCGTGTACAACGCCTCGCACCTGTTCGGATTCTTCTCCGTTTTTAACGGAGACGCCATCAAAAGCGTGGAACTCATCAAAGGCGGCATGCCTGCCCAATATGGCGGAAGGCTCTCATCGGTGCTGGACATCACCATGAAGGAGGGCAATAACAAACGCTACGAAGTGGACGGCGGTATTGGTCTGATAGCTTCGCGCCTTACCGTGCAAGGGCCCATAGCAAAAAACAAGGCTTCCTTTATCGTTTCGGGCAGACGCACCTATGCCGATTTGCTAGTGCGGCCCTTCGCCAGAAAAGGCAGTGCCCTGCGCAATTCGGGATACTACTTTTATGACCTGAATGCCAAAATAAACTGGATCATCGGCCCCAAAGACCGCATATTCCTGAGCGGATACTTCGGGCGGGATAAGTTCTCATTCCAAAACCAGTCCGGTTCATTCCGCGCCGGAATCAACTGGGGAAATGCCACGGCCACACTCCGCTGGAATCACCTGTTCAGCTCCAAATTATTTTCAAACATCACGCTCCTTTTTACCGATTACCAATTTGCCTTCGACGGATCGGCTTCCGATTTCAAATTCAAACTGTCCAACGGCATCCGCGACTACGGCCTGAAAGCCGATTTCAACTACTACCCCACCCCCAAACACCACGTCCGCTTCGGGGCAGAATACACCAACCACCGCTACACCCCCAGCAACATTACGTTTGCCGGAACCATCGGAGACATACTCCCTCCCACCCCGATAAGAATGCACACCAATGAGGCCGCCATCTACCTGGGAGATGACTGGGAAATAAACAAACTTTTTAAAGTGAACGTGGGCGTAAGAGCCTCTTACTATGCTTTTAACGGACCATTCACCCGGTACGTAAAAAATGAATTCGGTCAAACGGTAGACACCATAACCTACAAACCCTGGCAAAAAATTCAGGATTATTTCCGGGCCGAACCGCGTATCGCCTTCCGGGCCAAAGTGCATGAAAACATTGCGCTGAAAGCATCCTACACGCAAAATTATCAATATACCCAGCTCGTTTCGCGGGCAACCGTATCACTCCCCGTAGATGTGTGGCTTCCCACCACAGAAATCACCAAACCGCAATTTTCACAACAGGTGGCTTTAGGTTATTTTCATAACTTTTTGGACGGTATGCTGGAAACTTCGGTGGAAGGCTACTACAAAGATATGCGCAACCTGGTGGAGTTTGCCGACGGTTCAGACCCCGCCCAGGCGTTCAACGACAATGTGGATCATACGTTGGTGCAGGGCCGCGGAGAATCTTACGGTGCCGAATTCTTCATCAAAAAAGCCAAAGGCAAATTCCAGGGCTGGATCGGGTACACCCTGGCATGGACAAACCGCATCTTTCCCGACCTGAACAACGGCCTGCGTTTTCCTTCCAGATACGACCGCCGGCATGACCTGAGCATCGTGGCCACCTACGAGCTCAACTACCGCTGGTCGTTCGGCGGAATTTTTGTGTATTCTTCAGGCAATGCACTTACCTTGCCCTCGCAGTTGTATTTTTACGAAAATCAACTCATCACCCAGTTCGGGCCATGGAACGGATACCGCTTCCCCTCCTACCACCGGCTCGATTTATCCGTAACCTACGTTACCTCAAAACCTGAGAAGAAATTCAAATCGAGCATCACCATGAGTATTTACAATGCCTACAGCCGGCAAAACCCCTACTTCATATACTACGACAGGGAGGGCAATTTTGCCGACGGAACTTTTAAACTCACGGCAAAGCAGGTATCGCTGTTCCCCATCATTCCTGCATTTACATGGAACTTTAAATACTGACGGCCATGAAAAAACGCATGTCATTTCTGTTCATTCCGCTGATTCTTTTCGGTGCCGGTCTTATGTTGATTTCCTGCGAAAAAGACATTACGGTAGATATTCCCCAGGCCGACAAAAAACCCGTGGTGGAAGCTTCCATTTTTCAGGGACAGTTTGCCACGGTGGGAATCACCTGGTCTTTCCCGTTTTTCAGACCGTTGGATAATATCGACTTTACCAATCCCGCCAACCTGAGCGAATTTTTGGTGCTGGATGCCACGGTTACCCTGTCGGATGGATTTCAGACCGAATACCTGACCTTAACTATTGACACCAGTGCATTTCCGCCTTTGGTGTATAAAGGAGATACCCTCGTGGGAACACCGGGGCGCACCTACACCCTGCAGATTCAATTTCCGGGCTATAACTTATCCGCCATAACCACTCTGCCCGAGCCCATCGCGCTGGACAGCATCGCTTTTAAAGTAGAACCGGGTAAAGATTCTCTGGGTTTTGCGCGTATGTATTTTCAGGATCCGGCGGCCGTGGGAAATATTTACCGCCTGTTTTCCAAAAGACCGAATTATGCACGCTACATGCCCACTTATGCCGTGGGTAATTCGGTGATTGATGATCAGGCCTACAATGGTAAATACATCGAATTTCTTTTCGGGAGGCCCGATCCGGTAGATTTTCTGTTCGTTTCAGATACCGACACATCCGAGGTTTGGAATGACGAGTCCGGTTACTGGAAACTGGGCGATACCATGATGGTCCGATTCTGCACCATTGACCGTGCATCCTACGATTTTATCAAAACCATGGAAAACTCTGCGGGTACATCAGGAAATCCGTTTTCCAATCCCACCACGGTAAAATCAAATATTACCGGAGGCGATGCCTTAGGTGGATTTGTTGGTTACGGCGTGTTCGACATTCAACGCATAGCCAAATAGCCAAAACGGGATTTCATTTATTCCCATTCGGATAATAAAATCCCTCCGGGGTTAATTACCTTTGCCCAAAAATCGGAAAACGAATACCAAATTATGGAGAAGATAAAATGTCTCATCATCGGCGCAGGTCCTGCAGGATACACTGCCGCCATTTATGCCGCACGTGCGGAAATGAAACCCGTGATGTATGTTGGCCCCCAACCCGGCGGCCAGCTAATGATTACCAATGATGTGGAA
>JBIJBG010000014.1:0-22090 GCA_044345355.1 Flavobacteriales bacterium | reverse complement strand
TTTCTGCGCGGAAGAACTTATATCGGATTTGCCGCAGTGGCCATTATTGTATTGGTTATTCAGGCAGCCGTTTATGTAGATGGTCAAAAACTGCTTGATTTTGCTACGGGAATGCTGGAGGACATTTTCTTTTTTGAAGGAAATCTGCTCAATGGATACCTTACCACGTATGTGATATTAAACAGTCTTTTTCTGCACATTCCTTTTTTGGTGGCATTGGTTACGGGAGATTTAATTGCGGGAGAATCGGCAGCCGGAACTTTCCGGCAGATTTTGTGTGGCCCCGTAAGCCGGTTTAAATTAATTACCGCCAAATTCCTCGCCGGCATGTTCTACACGTTTCTCCTTATGGGCTTTATGGCCCTGCTCAGCCTCGGACTAGGCGTTCTGCTTTTCGGTACGGGAGATATCGTGGTGTTGAAAAAAGCCATCCATTTTATTCCGATGTCCGATGCACTTTCCCGCCTGCTTTGGGCATTTGCTTTTGGCATGCTTGGTATGGCCGTGGTGGCGGCGCTTTCTTTCTATCTGAGCAGCCTGGCCGAAAATTCCATCGGACCCATCATCGGTACCATGGCGGTGGTTATTTTCTGTACGGTTATTTCCTCGTTGAACATGAGTATTTTTAAATATATACGACCATTTTTGTTCACTACGTATTTAACCGATTGGCGTGCTTTTTTTGATCTGGTTCCCGATTATCCTAGAATTATTCGCTCTACGGCAATTCTTCTTGGCCACATCGGGTTGTTTTTCGGATTGACCGCTTATCGTTTTTCCAAACGCGATATTTTATCCTGATGCAACGTTTCGTTATTTTATTATTCGTCGTTTTTGGCATGCGCACGGAAGCACAAACTCCCGATGCGGCAGCTGTTATAAGCCGGATTAAAGCCAAATTGGACCGGGTCAATGATTACAAGGCGGATATTACCATCCGGCTTAATCTGGATATGCTCAAAATACCGGAAAAGAAAGCCGTGATGTACTATAAACGGCCGGATAAAATTCATTTTGAAACGAAAGGGTTTGCCCTGATTCCCAAAAAAGCCTCCAATTTTCAGCAAAGCGATGTACTTAACGGAAAATTTACGGCCTTATTTGTTCGAAATGAAATGTACGAGGGCCGTAATCTCTCGGTAATAAAAATCATCCCAATGGAAGATGCTTCCGATGTGGTGCTTTCCACCGTTTGGGCAGATCCGCTTACGGACCGTATTTACCGGATGGAGAGCGTGACGCGAAATGAGGGCAGCGTGAACCTGGAGTTTGTTTACGGAAACAGGCCGTTTGATTTGCCCGATGCGGTGCGCATTACCTTTGAGGTGGCCAAAGCGGAACTTCCTATGGGCATAACGGGAGACATCGAATCCGGAATGAGTTTGCCTGGGCAGGAAGAGCAGGGAAAATCAGCCAAAAAATCAAAGGGCACGGTTTGGGTTACTTACGAAAATTACGTGGTCAATCAGGGAATTGACGAATCCGTGTTTCGTAAGAATAAAAAGAAGTAAACAAAAGGGAATTAATCATCATCACCGCCCATACCCACAGAAACACCTTCATTTTCCGTAGAGAGATAGAAAGCGTGAATCACGGCCACGTCCCGAAGGAAATCGATTTTTACGATTTCAATACGGTTAATGGGAAGCCCGGTTCGTATGCGTAAATCTTGCAACATTTCCTCCCGCTTTTCCGGCTGGATCAGGTCTATACGTTCGTAATTTATTTCTTTGAAGTTTTGGTGCTGAAGATTGGATTTTCGGTCCAAAAGCAGTACAAGTCCCAGGATAATGCCATTGGCCAGGATAAGCTCTACCGGGAAATAGTGTATATCTTCAATGGGATTTCCCCTGAAAACTGCCAGGGCATTGATAATTCCGATGGCCACCGAAAGAAAGAAATAGCCCATTTCCCTTACCGGAATGGTTACGGTTCTGTATCGGAGAATACTGAATATGGCAAAAAGCCCGAACGCAAAACCCATTTTTAGCTTGGCCGAGCTGAGCAAAACGCAGATAAGGAAGTTAACTACATTAAATAAAATGAAAGTAAAAAGGAAGTCTTTGTTTTTATGTCTCGGATAATAAATGAGCCGTATGAGCACATATATAACAATAAGGTTGATGGCAAAGCGCAGCCCGAAGTTCCAGAGCGCCAGGTTATCAGCGGCTTCGCTGAGCAGATCAGAGTTTTCCATTGCGTATTTTTTCTATTTTGATGAAGTTGGGTTTAAACCGATTTGATTTCAGACCCTCAATGGCGGCGAGCCCCATGGCATATTTGCTGAATCCGGATTTTTCAAAATGCCGCGCTTTCAGAGCCTTTATGAGCGGACTGGTATAAGAAGTTTTGTTTTGTTTTATTTCTGCAATCACAATATCCTCGTAAGAAATTTCCGTTCCGTCTTTTTCAAATCTCAGCCCGATATCAATAGTTGCCCGCTCGGAGTAATCATTTTTTACGATGGTGATTCTTTTGAAGTAAACCCACAATCCGGGAACCAGTTCCTCCGGTTTTATTTGCTCGTGGTGAATCAAATTAAGTTCTTCCGGGCCTAAAATTCGGGAGATATCGGCCTTTTCTATTCTTACCTTATCGGTGCGTAGTCCTTTTACCTTGTATTTTACTTCAAAGAAAGATAAACCGGAGTCTGCGTATTTTCTGCAGCGCACTTTAAGCCGGTTCAGTTTCCCGTCATGATGGAAGCGGTAAAGCTTATAGTCGGGGGTGTCAAAATATAGGGTTTCGTAAGTATGTATTTTTTTCCCCTCTATTTCAAGTACAGAATAGTCTTTTGACAATTCATGCAATAAGGCCCCCAGTTCATTAAAGTGAAAAATATATTTTGAGTCTACCCGGTTCAACAAGGTGACACGGATCAAATCGTCCAAAGAAACTACGGTATAGGCATCCAATTCCGAAAGAGGGGAGGGTATTTGGGATCTATGATCTGCCGTTATGATGTCTATTCCCATTATTCCAGACAGGGCGCTTGTTTGCTTTAAATTATTGAGGCGAAAGTAATCATTATTGATGGCATAACCTTAATTTAACATGCCCGGACATGTTTTTAGGATACCGGCGATCATCCGCGAATGGGCTGTTTGAAGTATATCCGTAAATTAATGGGACACCACCAATCGCTCTGCTCTTTGACCGAGGCTTACAAAATAAATTCCGGAAGGCCAGTTTTCAATATTCAGTTGCAAAGAGCCTGAAATATGCCGTTCACAAATAACTCTGCCTACTGCATCACAGATGCGTAATTGGCATTTTTCCGCCAAGTCGGGCATCAGCAGATGGACTGTGCTTTGGGCCGGATTAGGAAACATAAGCCAAGAGAAGGCCGACGTATTGTTTTCTATGTCCGCATGGGGCTGATTATTTCCGGCGAAAGTGGGCTCTTTGATGATAAATGGGCCCGTGCCGTTTGGAATGCGGGAGTAAGATAAATCGGTGGTCTGAACACTGAAGGAGAGGGAGTCCACGATATCTTTATGGGTATCTGTCAGGCTTAAAAATTCTCCGTCCGAGGCGGATAATTTAAAATTGGTATGGTTGGCCCCCTGAGGCTGATTTTCATCAGCCCAGAAAATGAGGTATCCCCCGCCGGGGATTACCGTTCCCTGCGGAATTTCCCATTTGCCCGGAATAGCCGGGTTGTCCGAAAGAAAAAAGCCGCCCAGGTTTACGGGAAAAGTATTGGTATTGTGCAGCTCTATCCAGTCGTCATATTGCCCCGACTCATCCGAAACGGTGGTTGTGTTGGATGCCATAAACTCATTGATGACAATCCCCGAAACCGGAGAAAGGCTCTGCTTTACCCGATAATAATATACATTATGCTCTGCCCCGGCCGGCTTATAAGCGGCGGATTTGGGCGTATTGTCCGCAAGAGCCTCTATATAAAAACGAATCCAGCTGCCGGCGTCAAAGGCGGGTATCGACGCCCCGAAAATACCGTCTCCCGATGCGCCGTCCTGATGGGCTCCGTCGTCAAACATCTGTATGGAGGTAAAGCCGCCCAGAATGCCTTCAGCATAATATAGATTCACCTTGGAAATACCGTTGCCCGAACTTACCTGTGCCTGAACCGAGACTGCTTCCTGGCTGTTTGGCGCCGTCCATGGTTGTCCTGCGGGATTAAAATAAGTAACATTTCCGATCTGGGGGGCCTGCTGGGCCACCTCCGCATTAGCCAAAAGGTTTGTGCGCCTGGTATTCACCAGGTTTTTGAGATCACTTACCCCCGTATTGAACTGGGCGTAGGTGTAGTATTTTTTGGGGTCGCTCTGATACAGCGCGTCAATTTGGTTTTTGTACTGATCAATCACCTGTACGGCACCCGCAGCATCCAGCTCCTCCGCAATAATCGTTCGCAAATGGGCCAGATAACGCTGCCTCCAGGCGGGCACATTCAACAGCTTATTGAGCAGGGGATAGTTTACTTTATTCACATTGTAAAAAGGCGGCCACGCAATGTTATTGCTTTGCAATACGCTGTTTCCGTCATACTCTAAAGGGGAAAGTCTGCCCGTTTCTTTGTCGAAATAGACAAAATAGTCCATTTTACCTTTCATAATGTAGCTGTCATCATCAGAAAAGGCAATTTCCGATGCGAGAAACCAAAGCGCCCTGTCCACATCCAAATAGTTGGGAAGAATATTGGGTAAATCTGCAGAAGGGGTATTATTCAAGGCATTACATCCCGCAACCAGATTGCTCCACCCGTCGGGCATATCAGAACTTTTCAGAGTATAGTACTCTTGGTATAATCCGGTATCTGCCCCCAAATAATTAAGAGCCGTCGTTCCGTCGCCCCATTGAGGTCCCCCTCCGCCGCCGGGACCGGGAGGAGAGGGAGTGGGGTCATCGGCCCGCCAATTGGTGCCGTTGTTGCTCAAAAACCATTCTTTCAGATAGTCTTTGTTTAACAGTTGGATATTAGGGTAAACGCCCCAGTCCTGATTGTTGAGATACAGATGTACAAAGTTGGCCTTGGCCGCCGGAACATGCTTTCTGATTTGGTGAAGGTAGAATACCTCGCGAAGAAATGAGGGGTCTCCCGCTTCGTTGTTTAATTTCATGGAACGGTATCCCATGATGCGCCTGTCCGGATTGGCATAATCCAGGCTGATTTTGAATGATTTTTTTTGGGATTGTCCGGTGGATTGGTACGATGTATTTCCCCTCAGCCTCACGCCTACACTGTCATATAAGATGCCATCCACGGTCATGGAGGCCTGTATTTCAGTTTGGGAGGCGTAGTTGCTTGTCAGCACGTTCCAAAAGTTGGTTTGGGGAAACTGCAGATATACATTCCTGATCAGGGCAGAGTCATACAAACCCACGGAGGGTTTTCCGCCGGTCAGCAGCATTCTGCCATCTTCGGAAACGTAAATCTCGGCAGGGAGCGATTGACCGTTAAGGGTCGCACCAAGCAACCCGAGGGCAGACAGGATTAGAATACACTTTTTCATGGATAGGGGTGTGTGATAAAATGGGTGATTTTGTTAAATCTAGATCAAAGTTTAGCACATCCTGTCCAAATTCCAAATATTTTCTCGCAACGAAAGTTAAAACTCCACGCATTTGTTTTGAGGGTTTTGCGCTCTTCTCCTATGAATCCTGCATACCTTTGCCGCATGTCGGATATGGTGCGCATACTTTTTGAAGATTCCCGGCTGATGGTGGTATATAAACCCCACGGGTTACAGAGCGAGCCGGATCGCTTCGGACACCCGGACTTGTTGGCGCAGGTACGTTCCATGTTGTCCTCTTCCGGAAAAAACCCGCGTTTGCTTCAGCCGGTAAATCGGCTGGACCGCCCCACGGCAGGGCTTGTCCTGTTGGCGAAAACACCTGACGCCCTCCGTCGCCTGAATGCTATGCAGGAGAAAAGGGAGATTCACAAAGAATATGAAGCTTTATTGGAGGGTGTAATTGATGAAGCGTCGGGAACCTGGGCTCATTTTTTGTGGAAAGACACTTTGCTTAAACGTGCTCACATTTCTTTAATTCCGTTACCGGAATATAAACCGTGTCTTTTGGAATGGCGTGTGATAAAAAGGGGCGTAGGGACCACCTTGGTCCGAATTGGGCTAAAGACCGGAAGGTACCATCAAATTCGCGCCCAGGCCGCTTTCATGCAACATCCCGTTTGGGGCGATTTGTTTTACGGGTCTTCTCACAATTTGGGTACCGCGGCTATTTGTCTCTGTGCCGTAAGCATGGCCTTTGTACACCCTTTCACCGGAGAGGACTTGATTTTTGACCTTTCTGCCTCGTTTGATGTGATTTAAAAATTTTCCGTACACTTGATCACATTTTATTAAAATGGCAGTAGTTGAATCCACAAATTCGGCACGTTACGGGTATTGGATTTTGAATTCATTAACCATGATGATTGTTGCTTTTTTCAGCCTTAACATTCTGTTGGATGTTTGTAACTATTTGGTAGCCTCTTTGATGGGGTTTCAGCCTATTTTTGATTTTGATGCCGGGTTTATTTCTTTCCAAAAAATGCCCGTTATGACCAAAGAAAATGTAAAAAGAATCACCTATCTTCTTTGGGCAGAGCCTGTTTTACTGTTAAGCGCCACTATTTTCTTTTTCAGGTTTTATAAAAAATTTAGTAAAAAAAAGGATTTAAGGAAGTTGCTTTTTCTTTGGACTTCCTTTGTCAGTTTTTCTATTTTGGGAGGCAGTTTTTGGACCTCTTATATGGAAGGAAAGCGGCCCTATGTCTAATTTGTTTGCCTATTTAAGGTGGTCGCCCGATTATCTACCTCTTTTCGGATTGGTGCTGTCCCTGGTGTTGATTTTGTTGGGAGTAGGCCGTGTAAAAAGATTTTTGAGCATGGCGCCGTCTACTGAAATTATTAAAGACCCCGTATTCCGTGTTTTTTATATGACTTGCGTTACCGTTATTCCCCTGCTCGTTTTTTTTGTTTTTCTATTTATTATTTCTCCTACGGCACGCATAACATCCAGGCAATATTCTTCTCTGTTCTTATGGGCGGGCATACTGGCATGCCTCATTTCACTTGTCGTGAATGAAACCACCTACCGACGCGCATCGGCATTTAAAAACAGTTCCATCAACAGGCCTTTGCCACTGTGGTATTTGTCCGCCATTGCCCTGGTTGTTGTTTCCAGGCTTTTGAGCATTAACTAAAAGGACTGTTTTGGCTTACAGCAGCTCTGCCAATTTGCGGTCGTTGCTTAATCTTGGAACTTTGTTTTGACCGCCCAGCTTTCCTATCTTTTTCATGTATTTTATAAAGGTATCTTTGGGAACCGGGGTAACTTGCGCCGGCTGTAGGATGTTTCCCGCAATCAGGTCATCATAATATGTGTTTTTTTCCCGGAGACAAGAGTCTAACGTCATGCGGAAGGCATGCATGTCTGATGGGGGAACGGCAAACTCTACAAACCATTCATGGCAGGGCAGTTTTCCTTCGGCCGGCTGCATATTCGGGGCCACGTGAAATTCCACGATTTGTGCCCCATGCTCTGCACAGGCTTTGTTCATGGCAAAATCCACCTCTTCTCCGATAACGTGCTCTCCAAATGCAGAAATAAAATGTTTGATGCGCCCGGTAACCAGAATCCGGTAAGGGTTTTTCGAAACAAATTTTACGGTATCGCCTATGGAATAGGCCCAGAGACCGGCATTGGAAGAGAGAATCAGGGCATAATTTTTTCCTAATTCAACTTCATTCAGCCGTAAGCGTGTCGGCTTTTCCTGAAAGTATTCTTCTGCCGGGATGAATTCAAAAAACAGGCCGTTGTCGGTGAGCAGAAGCAGGCCTTCCTCGGCATCCGGATCGCTGTAAGCAATGAAGCCTTCAGAAGCAGGGTAGGTTTCTACCGATGGCACTTTGGCGCCTATCAGGCTTTCCAACTTGGCCCGGTAAGGTTCGTAATTTACTCCGCCGTACACAAATAAGGAAAAATGGGGAAACAGCTCACGGATGCTGCTTTTTCCGGAGGCGGCTAATAACCGTTCGAAGTACATCTGCACCCAGGCCGGAATCCCGCTGATGAGCCGCATGTCTATGGAAACGGTTTCTTTTATTATTGCTTCTAATTTATCTTCCCAGTCTTCGATACAATTGGTTTTCCAGGAAGGAACCTGATTTTTTTTGAGCCAGGCCGGTATCAGGTGGTTGGATATTCCGCTGAGGCGTCCGGTGAGAATCCCGTTTTTATTTTCCAATTCGGGACTTCCGGAAAGAAAAATCATGCGGCCGTCCATGACGGAAAAATCTCCCGAATGGGCCATGTGCAAAAATACGGCATCCCTTGCAGAGGCCACATGCGTATGGGCAGAATCCCGGGTTATGGGAATGTACTTTACGCCGGAGGTGGTGCCGGATGTTTTGGCAAGATAAAGCGGCCTTCCGGGCCAAAGTACATCCGATTCTCCCCCGGCCGTTCGGTCAAACCAATGCTTCAGCTCCTCATAATCACGAACGGGAACTTGGTTTTTAAAGGCTTCGTATGTGTGAATATTTTCAAAACCATGGGCTTTTCCGAAGGCTGTTTTTCGCCCTTTTTTAATGAGGGACTGAAAAATTTTCTCTTGGTTTTTATCGGCATTTGCCGCCGTTTTTCTTATTCTCCGGGCCGCGATAAGAGCCAGGTGGCCTATGACCATCGATTTTATTCCCATGGCTAAAACAGAATATAATCGGCCGGGTTCACAGGCCTTCCTTTCCACCAAAGTTCAAAATGTACATGGGGGCCGGAGGACAGTTCTCCCGAATTACCCATGAAAGCGAGCGGTTCTCCCGCTTTTACGTAATCGCCCTGTTTTTTAAGCAGGGTAGAATTGTGCTTATACACCGATATAAATTCATCACCGTGGGCTACGACAATGACGTGGCCCGTTTCTGCCGTGAAAGAGGCCATGATGACTGTGCCATCGGCCGTGGATTTTACCGTTTCATTTTTTGGACCGGTGATGTCCAGCGCAGGGTGATTTTGTGCAGGATTGAAGCCCGCGCTGATCATTCCCTTTACCGGCGGGAAAAAGACTTTTTGGCCTTTGGCCGATAGTTTCCCCCCGCTTTGACTGAGATCCTCACCCGTAACCTCTTCGCGTAAAAGCGAGTCTTCTTTGGATCGGACGTTGGGAATTTCCCGGTAGTTGATGGTTGAATCTTTAAATACTTGAAAAGTTTCCACGGGCTCTTTGCCTAACACCAGATTCTGCATATTTTGAATGAAAAAATCTTTATAAAGCAGTTCGGTTTCCATGGAATCGGCCAGTGCGGAAAGCGTCAATAATTTGCGTTGTTCGGAAACGCTGCCGTATCCGGGAATATATTCCCTTAAAGGAGTGAACGCAATAATCACGGTGGTGATAAGAATCATGAATATGCTGAACACCCCTCCCGCAACAAACAGATTCATCCGGGAAAGCCGAAATGAAGTGACTTCTTCAAAGGTGGTTTCATTGAAAATGCGAAAACGGTACTTGTACCGGAAACGCCTGTAAAAGGCAGCCAGTTTTCCGTTTTGTTTTTGTTTCATCGGTAGTCAAAGATACATATTTGTAGGTGTTGTGTGCGGTTGTTTTTTCTTCGGTTTTAAAAGGAATATCCCGCCAAAGTATTCTTCCCTGAAGACTCTTTTTAAAGGGTTTGGCGGGCATTAAATTTTGGAGAATGGCCTTTTTATTACGCATAGAAATCACTTTTTTGATTTTTGAATTCCCAAAGGCATGTTTTAAAAAAGCCAATAAAATTAAGTGCAAAGCCGTTTGCAAATGCTTGTAACCGGTTACATTCGATAGTAAGCAGTTAATCACCGACTTGTTTTTGGGGACCCCCACAACTTTGCATCGTCGAAAGTCAGCAACACTTCCGGCACGGATCGAAAACATAAATGTTAAACAAAAAACAAGTAAGATGAAAAACAACGTGCAACTGATCGGAAATCTGGGTAATACACCCGAAATGAAAGAAATTAACGGAAAAAGCAAAGTGGCCCGTGTGTCACTTGCAACGAACGAACGCTACAAAAACGCCAAAGGGGAGTATGTGACCGAAACCACCTGGCATAATCTGGTTTTGTGGGGAACTCAGGCAGAAACGGCTTCCCGCCTGATGAAAAAAGGCGCAGAAGTGGCCATTCAGGGTAAAATCGTGAACCGCAATTATGAGGATAACGGCGGTATCAAGCGCTATGTGAGCGAAGTACGGGTAGATGAGTTTTTGATTATTTCCCGGAATGCGGACAAACAATAAGTGTGTAACCTTTAATATATAATATAGAGTCATGAGAAATCGAGTGCAATTAATCGGAAATCTGGGCGCAGCGCCTGAAGTGAAAGAATTCGCCGGAAATGGCAAGGTGGCCCGTGTGGGATTAGCCACCGGTGAGCGGTATAAAAACGCCAAAGGCGAGTATGTGACCGAAACCACCTGGCATAATCTGGTTATCTGGGGCCGCAAGGCCGAGAGCGCGGCCAAGGTAATGCGTAAAGGCGCAGAAATAGCCGTGGAGGGCAAAATTGTCAACCGCAGTTATGAAGACAAGGACGGGACAAAACGCTACGTAAGCGAGGTGCATGTGAGCGACTTCGTGATGCTCGGCAGCAAGCCGGAATAGGTGGATTTCTTCTCGGAGGCGCTCTTTTTCCCGAAATCCGGAAAATCGATTGTTTCCATGTGCCGAAAGGTGTTCCCCGTGGGAACACCTTTCGTGCTTTATGGCCATGGATGCCTTACCGATTTTGGTTACCTTTGACCACTCAGTTTTTTTCATTCATGATGAACTCCCATCAAATCCGACGCGCATTTCTGGATTTTTTTGCATCCAAGGGCCATACGCTCGTTCCATCTGCTCCCATGGTGTTGAAGAATGATCCAACACTTATGTTCACCAATGCGGGAATGAATCAGTTTAAGGACATCTTTTTGGGAAACTCCCCGGTAGAATACCCCCGGGTGGCCGACACCCAAAAGTGCCTGCGCGTGAGCGGCAAACATAATGACCTGGAAGAGGTGGGCCACGACACCTATCACCACACGATGTTTGAAATGCTGGGCAATTGGAGCTTCGGTGATTACTTTAAGGCGGAAGCCATAGCCTGGGCCTGGGAGCTGCTCACCGAAGTGTATAAATTGGATAAAGACCGCCTGTATGTGACCGTTTTTGAGGGAGACTCCTCCGAAAATTTAGCATTTGATCAGGAGGCCTTTGACATCTGGAAAAAATACATAGCCGAGGACCGCATTCTGAGAGGCAATAAAAAAGATAATTTTTGGGAAATGGGCGACCAGGGCCCCTGTGGCCCCTGCTCCGAAATTCACGTGGATATTCGTTCGGATGAAGAGCGGACCCAAACAGACGGCAAACTTCTGGTAAACGCGGGGCATCCCGAAGTGATTGAAATATGGAACAATGTTTTTATCCAGTTTAACCGAAGCGCCGACGGTTCGCTGAGTCTGCTTCCCGCCAGACACGTAGATACGGGCATGGGCTTCGAGCGCCTGTGTATGGCTTTGCAGGGAAAAAGGTCTAATTATGATACAGACGTATTTACTCCCTACATCCGCGCCGTAGAAATGCTCTGTGGCTTGCATTATGGTGAGGATAAAAAGGCAGATATCGCCTTCCGTGTCATCGCCGATCACTTGCGGGCCGTGGCTTTTGCCATTGCCGACGGACAGCTGCCATCACATACGGGAGCGGGATACGTCATCCGGCGGATTCTCAGACGCGCTATCCGGTACGGTTACAGTTATCTGAATTTTAGGGAGCCCTTTATTTGGAAGTTGGTTTCCGCAATGGTCGAAAACATGGGCGAAACCTTTCCGGAGCTCATCCGCCAACGCGACTTTATTGAAAAGGTCATTCGTGAGGAGGAGGCCGGATTTTTGCGCACACTGGAAAAGGGGCTGGGCCGCCTGGGCTCCCTTATTGAAAAAGCTGAAAACACAACCATAGCCGGAAGGAATGTGTTTGAATTATTCGATACGTTCGGGTTCCCGGCAGACCTTACCCGTCTTATTGCCGCAGAACACGGATTAAGCATTGATGAAGCCGGCTTTCACGCCTGTCTTGCGGAGCAAAAAGAACGTTCCCGGAAGGCCACGTCCATAAAGGCGGGAGACTGGTCAGAGGTGAGGCCGTACACTCCGCCACGGTTTACCGGATACGACCATCTGGAAAATGAATCGCGCATTCTTCGGGTTCGCCGGGTGAACGTCAAAGGAAAAGAACTCTGCCATATTGTACTTGATGAAACTCCGTTTTATGCCGAGAGCGGTGGGCAGGTAGGCGATACCGGCGTTTTGGTTTCTGCCAATGAAACCGTTCAGGTGCTGGATACACAAAAAGAAAATGAATTGATTATCCACATCACGGATCAAATACCCGAAAATGTAGAGGCCGTTTTCATAGCCAAACCCGATGCGGAAAAGCGACGACTTACCGCCTCCAATCACAGCGCCACGCACCTGTTGCATGCCGCCCTGCGTCATGTTTTGGGAACCCACGTGGAACAAAGGGGTTCGCTGGTGAATGCCGACGCGCTCCGCTTTGATTTTTCTCACCCCGCCAAACTCACCGAAGAAGAACTGCTTGCCGTGGAGCGTCTGGTAAATAAAAAAATCAGGGAAAATATACCCCGCGCAGAAAAACGGAACTTGCCCATGGAACAGGCAAAGAGTCTGGGGGCGATGATGCTTTTCGGAGAAAAATATGGGGATGAGGTGCGGGTAATTTCTTTCGGATCAGACTATTCGGTAGAGTTGTGCGGAGGTATTCATGTGCAGCATACCGGAGAAATCGGCTTTTTTAAAATTATTTCGGAAGCCTCCGTGGCAGCCGGCATTCGGCGGATTGAGGCAGTAACCGCCATAGGAGCGGAAGCCTTTGTTAATGAGGAGTTACAGGTGTTTTCCGAATTGAAATCTGTATTAAAAAGCACGGGAAATCCCGTTAAACAGGCTGAGAATCTGCATAAGGAATTGGCTGAATTGCGCAAAGCGTTGGAAAGCTATAAAGCAAAAGAAGCTGCCGCAGCAGGTAAAGATTGGCTTTCCGAAACCCACGAAATAAACGGAATTCGCCTCCTGACCAAACGGGCGCAGTTGGATGCCGACTCCATGAAAAACATTTGTTTTGAATGGAAAAGAACCGAGCAGAATATGGTGGCCGTTTTGGGCGGAGTGATGGAAGGAAAAGCCCTGTTATCGGTATTTGTTTCTGATGATTTGGTTGCGGATAAGGGATTGAATGCCGTTCAGCTTATCCGAGAACTGGCCAAGGAAATCCAGGGTGGCGGAGGCGGACAGCCCTTTTTTGCCACCGCCGGCGGAAAAAGCCCCGACGGGCTGGATGCCGCGCTGGAAAAAGCCTCCCGACTTATTTAATCTATGATTGCAAAAAAGGCGATAACCGATTGGGGAAAATACCCGGTAGTGGAGGCTGAGTTTATGGAACCGGTTTCTCCCGAAAAGTTTACACCCGATTTGTCAAGACCGTTAATTGCCCGCGGACTGGGGCGCTGTTACGGCGATTCGGCTCTCGGCGAACGAATTGTTTCTACCCTGAATTGGAATAAGTTGCTGGCATTTGATAGGAATACGGTCAGACTGACCTGCGAAAGCGGAGTGAGTTTTGATGAGATTATCCGCACATTTTTACCCCGCGGATTTTTTCTTCCCGTTACCCCGGGCACCAAATACATAACGGTAGGAGGTGCCATTGCGGGCGATATACATGGCAAAAACCACCACTGCGAAGGCACCTTCAGCCGGCATGTTGAGTCGTTTGATCTGCTTACGGGCGAAGGAATCGTGAAAACATGTTCGCGCACCGAAAATACCGGATTGTTTTGGGCTACCTGCGGCGGGATGGGGCTTACCGGAATCATTCTTCGCGCCTCCTTTTTTCTGAAACGGGTGGAAACGGCGTACATCCGCCAAAAAAGCATTAAGGCCCGCAACCTGGATCATATTCTTGATCTGTTCGAAGAATACTCGGATTACACGTATAGCGTATCCTGGATTGATTGCCTTGCCCGCGGAAATAACATGGGCCGCAGTCTGTTATATCTCGGCGAACATGCGCTCTCCGATGAATTGAATGCGGGAGCAAAAAAGCACCCCCTCCTTTTGCACCGCGAACCCCGACTTCAGGTGCCGTTTGATTTTCCCTCTTTCGCCTTGAACCGCTTTTCGGTAAAAGCCTTTAATTTTCTTTATTACCATAAAGCCCCTTCCGGTCAACATGATGCACTCATTCATTACGATCCGTATTTTTATCCGCTCGATTCGGTATTGCACTGGAACCGCATATATGGGAAGCGGGGATTTACCCAATATCAGTTTGTGATTCCGCGTGAAGGCGGCCGCGAAGGTATGAAGCGCATACTTAAGCGCATAGCGGATTCCGGGCTGGGCTCCTTTTTGGCCGTGCTGAAAGTGTTTGGTAAAGAAGAGGCCCGGTATTTGCTTTTCCCGGCGGAAGGATACACGCTTGCGCTGGATTTTCCCATCACCCAAAGTCTGTTTCCCCTTTTGGATGAATTGGATCGCGAGGTAACCGGCTGCGGCGGGAAAATTTATCTGAACAAAGATGTGCGGCTGAAACCGGACGCATTTTCGAAAATGTATCCCAAGGAGGAGTTTTCCCGGTTTAGGAAAGAGAATATGGCGGCCGGAGTCTTTGAATCCAGACAGTCGCTCCGGGTTTTTGGGAATGTATAGATTTGTTTCATGTTGATGCGCTTCCTTTCTTCTTCGGCAGGCAAGGTCATACTTGGATTGATTCCTTTTGCGGTGTATGTGGCGCATTCCTTTCTTACGGGATTTTGGATTGTGGACGATGCCGGAATCTCCTATGCTTATGCGAAAAATCTGGCTTTGGGAAACGGAATAACGGCCCAGCCCGGAATCTCGCCCGTGGAAGGATATTCCAACCCGCTCTGGATGTTGATGCTTTCAGCGGCTCATTTTTTCGGGCTTTTTCATGTCGTTTTTACCCCGAAATTTCTTTCTGCAGCCTGTTTTTTGGGAACGATTTTTTTTGTCCGGAAAAGTTTTTTGCTGCGCGGAATGTCCGAATGGAATGCCACGGGAATTCTTCTGTTGCTCGCCATAAATACCCCGTTGGTGATATGGGCTAATTCCGGTCTGGAAAACGGCCTGTATTTGTTTCTGCTTTCTGTTTTGTTATATCGTTTTTTTTCAGTTCCGAATGTTCTTTTTGATGTCGGTATTTCTTTTTTGCTGATGATTACCCGCCCCGAAGCCGTTGTCTGGGGTTTGTTTTTTCCGGTTTTTTATCTGATGAATTTTAAGGCTGGTTATTGTGTGTTGCCTGTATTACACTGTTCCGTTTCTGTTATTTTCAGGATGTTATATCGAATCCGTTTTATGCTAAATTCCAGGAGCCGGATTACAGCTTTTCGCACCTGACGGAGAAGGCCCGGTATCTGTCTTTTTCCCTCGGCGGATTTTGGGCCGTTGTCATCATTCCGTTCGGTTTTTCTCTCTTTTTTATGTATCCCGAATTGAGGAAAAACCGATTTACCCGTTCGGTTTTTTTATGTGCCCTTTTTTCTGGGCTTCTTTTTATGGTCATGCCTGATGACTGGATGAGGGAGCTTCGTTTTGCCACACCTTTTGTGTTTTTCTTTTCCCTGTTTTTCTGGGAGGCATGTATTTCTGTATTTCGTCTGCGTTTTACGTTAATTTCCGTCTTTTTGTTTGGGATGTTTTTTGCGTATCAGACGCATCATTTTTATTTGCGTACGCATGAATTTATGAAAGCGCCTACAGTTCCTTTGGCGCATATAAAAAAGGAGTTTGCCGACAGCTATAACCGGCTTGCGGAAATTTCCGGGCTGGAGCGCGCACGGGTGTTGATTCCCGACGTGGGAGCCATGTATTATTACGGAAACTTGACGGTGATAGACGCTGCCGGTCTTACGGATAAAGAAATTGCGGTGCGGCTGGATGATTTAACGGGTTTGCGCCTGTGGATTTTGGAGGAAAAACAGCCCGAGTTTATTCATCTTCATGGGCGATGGAGTTTGTTATATAATTTGTCTGAAGACTCCCGTTTCCGGGAGCGTTATATTGCTCTTCGGGAGCATCCGGATTCTCTTTTCCACGAGGGGCGTATGCAGCATTTTTTATCCGGCGATTATGTGCATGTTTCCGTGGCACAAACCCTCGGAATAAGTTATTTAAAGGCGGCTATGAGGTAGGCGGTTTTACCGTGTTTGTTTTACGCACCACATAAAGTGGCCTGTTTCGGATATCGTGATACATACGGCCCAGATATTCGCCGATGATGCCCAGACAGATAAGTTGAACTCCCCCCAGAAAAAGAATGCTGAGCATGAGACTTGCCCAGCCGGCTACATATTCTTTTATAACAAAACGGCTGTACAATGCATAGAATCCGATCAACACCGATATGCCCGAAACTAAAAATCCGAGCCAAGTGGCGAGTCGAAGCGGTACATCTGAAAACCCGGTGATGCCATGAAGGGCAAATCGGATCATTTTGCCCACGGGGTATCCGGAATGGCCGTGTTGCCGTGGATCCCGGTCATATTCTACATACGATTGGCGGAAGCCCACCCAGGCAATCTGCCCCCGTAGGAATTTATTTTTTTCGGGCATTTGCTTTACCACTTCGGTTACATTTCGGTGCATAAGCCTGAAATCGCCGGTATCTAAGGGAATTTCTACCTGAGTAAGCTTTTGTAAAATTCGGTAAAACCACCTTGCGGTCATTTTTTTGAATACCGATTCGCCTTTCCGTTCGTTCCGCCGCGCATACACTACATCAAACCCGCTTTTTGCTTTTTCAAGCATTTCCGGAATCAGCTCGGGCGGATCCTGAAGATCACCGTCCATAATCACCGTGTATAAACCACCGGCATAATCCAGCCCGGCGGAAACGGCCTGTTGGTGTCCGAAATTACGACTCAGGAAAAGGTATTTAATTTCGGGGCATCGGGAGGCTAATTCGGCAATGATATTTTCTGATCCGTCACGACTTCCGTCATTAATAAAAATAATTTCAAAATCCTTGCCGGCAACCGATTCGCAAACGGGCAGAAGGCGCTCATGGATGAGGGGAATGTTTTTTTCCTCATTGAATACGGGAATAACCACCGACAGCAAAAGCCCTTTCATAATGCACAAAGGTGTTTATTTTAAACGGAAAGACAAATCGTGTTGATTTCGTAACATTGTATTCTATGAATAAACCGCTTTCTTTCCTTTCTGCTCAAGAGGCCTTAGAGGCCGTAAAAAGCGGACACCGTGTTTTTATTCAGGGCAGCGCGGCAACACCTCGGGGTCTGGTGCGTGCACTTACGGCGAGGGCCACGGAATTGCGCAACGTAGAATTGGTGAGCATAAGCACCTTCGGCGATGACTTGTTTGCCGATACTTCGCTTGGCGAAAGCTTCTTCTTCAATTCTCTTTTTGTATCGGCCAATGTACGCCGTTGGGTAAACGGCCCGCACGGTGATTATGTACCTGTTTTTCTCAGCGAAATTCCCCGCTTGTTCGATAGGGGCCTTCTTCCCGTGGATGTGGCCTTGATTCATGTTTCACCCCCCGACCGTCATGGTTTCTGTTCGCTGGGTGTTTCCGTGGATATCGTCCGTTCGGCCCTTCGCAGCGCCAGGTACATCATTGCGCAGGTAAATCCGCAGATGCCGCGTACGCTCGGTGACGGTATCATCCATTACAGTCAGATAGACGCTCTTGTGAATGTGAATGAGGCTTTGCCCGAGGTAAACTATGCGGCGGAGTTTTCTCCCGAAGCCCTCGCCATAGGCCGGTATTGTGCTGATTTGATTGAAGACCGCTCCTGTTTGCAGATGGGTATCGGCACCATTCCCGATGCGGTACTTTCCTGTCTGAGCAGCCACAAAGACCTGGGCATTCACACCGAAATGCTTTCCGACGGCATTTTACCGTTGGTGGAAGCCGGGGTGATTACCGGCAAATACAAGAAAAAGCACCGGGGTAAAATAGTTACGGGTTTTGCCGCGGGAACAAGGCGGTTATATGATTTTGTTCATGACAATCCGCAGGTGGCTTTTTTGGACATTGATTATGTGAATGACTCCGCAGTAATCCGCGCTAATCCGAAAGTAGTAAGCATAAACTCGGCTATAGAAATAGACCTAACAGGTCAGGTATGTAGTGATTCCATCGGTATGTACCAGTATTCGGGTGTGGGCGGCCAGCTTGATTTTATGCGGGGGGCTTCGCTTTCCGAAGGCGGAAAACCCATTATGGCCATGCTGTCGGTTACGGCCAAAGGCGAGTCCAAAATTGTGCCGCATCTGAAAACGGGAGCAGGCGTAATCACTACCCGGGCCCACATGCATTATGTGGTTACGGAGTTTGGTGTGGCGGATTTATACGGGAAAAACTTTTTTCAGCGGGCCTGTGCATTGGTGCGGATTGCTCATCCCGACCACCGGGATATGCTCGAACGAGAAGTGTTCGCACGTTTCGGCAGAGCTTGTGAATGATGCAGGTGGTTATAACAATCTTCAGCCTTCATTAAGATAGATTATTGATTTCAGGCTTATTGTTCCGGGTTGTCAGATTTTCTTATTTTTACTGAAAACCAAATACCATGTTTCCCGTAAATCCCGAACAGATTCTTTTTTTAGACATTGAAACCGTACCTCAGTACACCGATTACGGGCAGTTGCCCGCCGTTTGGAAATCACACTGGGACAGAAAAGCGTCACTGCTTCGGAAAAGGGATGAGGAAACCGGCCCGGAGGCGCTCTATGAACGGGCCGGTATTTATGCCGAATTTGGGAAAATCATCTGCATTTCGGTGGGATATATTGCCGGCGGCCCCGTCCCGGAGGCGCGCATCAAATCTTTTTCGGGAACGGATGAAAAAGCCCTGCTCGCCGATTTTTCTTCTTTGCTTGAGAAATCTTCCCGCCTCAGCCATCTCTGCGCGCACAACGGGAAAGAGTTTGATTTTCCGTATTTATGCAGAAGGATGTTGGTAAACGGAGTTTCCATTCCTTCCATACTGAACATTGCGGGAAAAAAGCCTTGGGAAGTGTCGCATTTCGATACGATGGATATGTGGAAATTCGGCGATTATAAAAGCTTTGTATCCCTTGATCTGCTTTCTGCCGTTTTTGGCATTCCAACGCCTAAGGACGATATGGATGGGAGCATGGTGTACGGTGTTTTTTACCGTGATCAGGATTTGCAACGGATAGTTACCTATTGCGAAAAAGATGTGCTGACGCTTATGCGGGTGTTTTATAAGCTGCACGGCGAAACACTTTCCGAAGAAGTGAAGGCGCTTTTTTTGTAATCTTCCATCACGGGTAACTCATGTTACGTTGTCTTTTCATCAGCCTGCGTAAACTTGCACCTCAATGAGTACGTTTTTTTTATCAGGCGTGGAACTTGGGCCGGTCTGTTGCTAACCTCTGTGATAGGAGTAATTAGTTATTTTGTAGGGCCTTATGTTCCCGGTGTAGGCTTTGTATTGCTCGGGTTGATATTAGGCATGACGGCCGGGAATTTTTTTAAGGTTCCTGCAGTATTTTCTGACGGTATTTCTTATTCATCTTCTAAAATGCTTGAGTTTTCTGTTGTTATGTTGGCTTTCGGCATGCAGTTTTCTAAGCTGGAGGCCTTGGGATTTGATGTTTTGGCGGGAATTGCAATCTGTTTACTCGCGGTACTTGTTCTTACGTATTTTTTAAGTCGGTGGTTTAGGTGTCCCGGATCAACAGGCATACTTACGGGTTTCGGAACTGCCATCTGCGGATCCTCTGCCATCGCAGCGGCAGCGCCCGGGATGGCCGAAAACAAAGAGGATGTAGGCATTGCCCTGGCGGTTATTAATCTGCTCGGTGCTGCCGGAATGCTGCTGTTGCCGGCCGTGTTGCCACTTTTGCCCTTATCTCTCAATCAAATCGGGTTTCTTATCGGAGGTTCTCTGCATTCCGTGGCCAATGTAGCCGGGGCCGGCTATGCCCTTGGTGATGAAATCGGCCAAATAGCTTTATCCGTGAAAATGATTCGAGTGGCCCTGCTTTCACCCATGGTTATAATATTCAGTGTACTGGTGAGTGGCAGCAAAGGAAAAACATGGAAAGAGAAATTGAGGCTGCCTCCTTATTTGTGGGCTTTTATTGCCGTGACCGCCCTGGTTTCCATAGTCGAGTTGCCCACCATTATTATACAATCTGCCGATCTGGCGGGAAAAATTGCGTTAACGGTGGCCATGACGGCCATCGGGTTTAAATTAAGCATACGTACCCTTTATCAGTCAGGCAAAGCTGCCATGGGTTTCGGGGTCATCCTGTTTGCCGCTCAATTTCTTTTGATGGCCCTAATAATGGCTATAGTCGGTTTTGACTAATGAAACTCAATCTAAATCAACTGTTTTAGTTTTCTTTTTATTATTTTTATCCGGTGAGCCTTCCGTTGATTTTCCTCCTCAGCCTGCTGTATTTTTTCCTTCATTCCCTTTTGGCGGATGAGGGCATTAAACACCGACTCAATCGGAGTTTTCCCGGTGTGGAAAAATACCACCGCCTGCTTTATAATCTGATCTCTTCCGGCGGTCTCGGGTTTTTGTTTTGGGGCATCTTTTCTTCCGATTTTTCTCCTGTTTTTGAATTTCCGTTTTGGTTGCGTATAACCGGATTAATCGGTTTGTTCTGTGGTGGTATTTTATTGTATTTTTCGTTTAAGAATTATGATCCTGCGGAGTTTTTGGGAATCGACCGCCTGAAGGGAGAGGTGAACGGTGAGGGGCTGCAGGCTGAACTGAAACTTTCCGGCCTTAATGCCCATGTGAGACACCCCATTTATCTGGCGGTTTGCTTATTATCACTGTCTTTCATGGCGGCCTATCCCACACCCCGGGTCTGGCTGTTCTGTGTTGTGCTATTTGTGTATCTCCCGGTGGGCATTTGGCTCGAGGAACGAAAGCTTATCCGTCGGTTCGGAGACGCTTACCGCACCTATCGCAAGGAAGTTCCTGCGGTTATTCCGTTTTGGAAACGGCTTTTTTAAAACAGGTGTTGAACCCTCCCGTCAATTTCGCCTAATCGAATGACTGGGACGGATTCATCGCCGAGCGGGTGATTTTGGTGTATTCCTCGGGGGAAAGATTGGCAATAAAATAGGCCAAAGGATTCACCGGTTCGCCATTACGGTGTACTTCATAGTGGCAGTGAGGCCCTGTGCTTAATCCCGTATTGCCTAGCAGGCCGATAACCTGTCCGCGTTTTACTTTCTGCCCGGGGACAACGAGCATTTTCGACATGTGGGCATACAGGGTAAGAAACCCGAATCCATGGCGGATCTGTACGCAGTTTCCGTATCCCCCTGATTCCCTGTCGGCCCTTTCCACCACTCCGTTGCCCGTGGCGTAAATGGGGGTGCCTACAGGTGCCGTGAAATCTACTCCCGCATGAAAACGTTCCGTTTTAAATACCGGATGTACCCGGTATCCGAAGCCGGAAGCAATTTGGTCAGGATCATTTACTTTAATCGGCATGATGGCCGGCATGGACCGAAGCAGCTCCTCTTTACGCCGGGCGAGCTCAAACAACTGATCATACGATTTGGATTGTACCACCAGCCGGCGGGAGAGTCTGTCAAGGCGTTCTGCTGTTTCGCGCATCAGTTTTTCATTGTCGTAACCTTTAAATTTTTCGAAGCGGTCGGTACCGCCTATTCCCCCGTCGCGGATTTCATCGGGAATGGGCTCTGCCTCAAAAACGGCCCTGTAAACATCATTGTCACGCCGGGTAAGGTCTTCAAGCACTTTTTCAGCCAATTCCATCCGCTTGGCCATCACTTCATAATTTAATTTCAGTGCTTCTACTTCGCGCGAATCTTTTATCTGCTGCGGCGAGCGGAAAAACTGCCAAGCCACCGTTATCACCACGCCTGAAAAAGCAAGTCCCGTGGCAAGTGTCCACCCCAATCTCTTCAGCCGCTCATTCAGCGTAAGCTTTGCCGGCTCATACTGCAGCGTTTTTGGGTTGTATATGTATTTTATTTTTGACACAGGAAAAACGAAAGTACAA
>JBIJBG010000192.1:0-4401 GCA_044345355.1 Flavobacteriales bacterium | reverse complement strand
AGTGACCGTGGAACAATACAAACTGGAAGAACGGGTACAGACGGCCAGACGGGTAAAAGCTTCGCAGTACCGGCTTAATGCACTGCTCGACTGCATGGCCTCAGACGCCATTTCTACCCCGGAAAAAACGGCAAGCTTGGCTAAAGATCTGGGGGCACACCACGGAATAACTGATTTCACTTCATTAAACAACATGGGAGAGATCCTGCGTCTGCACCTTAATCTTCTGAAGGTGACGGTTTAATTCAACTAAAGAATGGAACAGAACGAAACAATCAGCAAATGGATTCCCGTTTTATTGCTTTTGGTGTTAGGCATAATCGAGGCATTGGGCGGTTTATATCTTCACGACAAGCGATCTAAAAACGATTGGACGATTGAATTACTGAGCCTGTTCATTTTACCCACGCTCGTGCAGCCCGGCATTTTTCTCCTCGTAGATCAGGTGGCAAGAATGAGCTTTCCGCATTATGAGCATTATTTACTTTCCACATCGCCCGTTTTCCAGGTAGCGGCATTTCTTGTTTTGGACGATCTGACCCAATACTGGTGGCACCGCATTTCCCACTCCAACAAAACGCTTTGGAAACTGCACCGGCCCCATCACATCGTGGAAGAAATGGGCGTGCTGGTCACCTACCGAAATGCCCTGCTATATTACGCACTCATGCCCGGCATCTGGCTCTCCGCCATCCTGATTTATCTGGGTATGGACTATGTGTATCTTTTTTACCTGCCCATCAAAATAACCGTCATCATGCTGGCCCACAGCGAAACCAAGTGGGACAGGTTTTTATACAAATACAGGATGCTTCATCCGCTGGCATGGGTTATAGAACGAACCATCTCCACTCCGAGCACCCATTTTGCCCATCACGGATTAACTGCGGAGGACGGTATATCACACCCTAACGGCAATTACGGCAATTTGCTTTTTCTTTGGGATGTGCTGTTCGGCACCGCCAAAATCACCCGGCGATATCCCACCCGTTTCGGAGCATGGAACAAGATAAAAGAGCCCTGGTACGTGCAGTTGATGTTTCCCATCATCCGTTCAAAAAAACCGGAAAGCGAATTACATTCCCTCATCACCAAAAACGATTACGATCCATCGGTTTCCTACAAGGAATTTAACCGATAAGCCGATGCCCGTGATAGGCTGGGTGGTTTAAAGAGGTATGGTGCATTTACGCGCTAAAGCAAAATGCCTTATGATTGCCTCTGTTATTTCTTAACATCGCCATAATTACCGGCCTACCCCTGCGCGATTATCCGGAATGTGTACTTTTACACCGTCATTTTTCCATGCACGCCAAAAACAGCGAAAAATGATAGACAATCAATCATCTGCCGAAAAAAGAGCGACAGATTTTGCAGCCTGTTGGAACATGACCTCCGACCGGGGAAGGCAAACATGGAATTTCCGGTTTCCCCAGGATGTAGCAACCGAATCGGCCCGTCGCCAATTTCTGGAGAACATGGATCTGGCTTTCCGCTTTGATAAAGCAACCAATCCTCACACGGCAGATCAAATTTTTCGCGAAAAAAAAAGCAAAAACCATTTCGGACCGCTGCCATCAGACCAAAATCTGCACTTGTGCGCAGAGGAAGGTTTCCGGCGTGGAGCCGAATACCTGGCCGCCATTCAGGAACCTGACGGGCACTGGGCCGGCGATTATGGGGGTCCACACTTTCTGCTTCCGGGACTTATCATCACCGCCTATTTGACCAAAACCGAACTACCCGATCCGCAAAAAATGCTGATGAAGCGCTACATGCTCAATCATCAAAACAGTGACGGCGGCTGGGGACTGCACATAGAAGGTGAGAGCACACTGTTCGGCACGGTGATGCAATATGTAGCCCTCAGGCTGCTGGGAGCGATGAGTGGAGATGAACCCATTGTTCGTGCGCGCCGGTGGATTCAGGAAAGGGGCGGTGCCGTGGGCATCCCTTCCTGGGGGAAATTTTACCTGTCCGTACTCGGTGCATTTGAATACGACGGATGCAACACGCTCATTCCGGAACTTTGGCTACTTCCGCGCAGGTGGCCCATTCATCCCGGAAACTATTGGTGCCACACCCGCATGGTGTACCTGCCCATGAGTTATTGCTACGGCCACCGGGTGCGGGGAGAAATAACGCCCCTCATAAAAGAATTGCGCCAGGAATTATACACGGAACCCTACCATGAAATCCGATGGAACAAACACAGCTTTCACGTGCATCAGACCGATGCCTATGTAAAGCCGAACCCGCTGCTTAAACTGCTTTACGCCGCGCTGAATATTTATGAAAAATTTCACCACCGCGGTCTGCGTAAAAAAGCCCTTAATTTCGTGTGGGATTACATCCACGCGGAAGATGAACATACAGACTACATCAACATCGGCCCCGTAAATCAGGTCATCAATTCTTTAGCCGTATGGCACCAAAAGGGCTCAGATTCCGAGGAGTTTCGAAAACATACCGAGCGGTGGAACGATTACCTGTGGGTGGCCGAAGACGGCATGAAAATGAACGGGTACAACGGTTCACAACTTTGGGACACCGCCTTTGCAGCCCAGGCCATCTGTGCGGGAAAAGGAGAAAAAATCGTGCCCGGAGCACGTCAAAAAGCGTATGAATTTGTGGATTACACCCAGATAAAGGAGGAAGTTCGCGACCACAGGTACTTTTTCCGGCACGACTCGGTGGGCGGATGGCCCTTCAGCACAAATGCTCACGGATGGCCCATCACCGACTGCACGGCCGAAGGATTGTCCGCGGTAATCGCCCTGCATGCCGCGGGAATCGGGAACCAAACGGTGTCGGAAGCACGACTCCGCAACGCGGTAGATCTTATTCTCAGCTTTCAGAACCCGGGCGGAGGTTGGTCGTCCTATGAGAAACAACGGGCCGGGAAATGGTTGGAATACCTGAATCCCGCAGAAGTATTCGGCGACATCATGGCCGATTATCCTTATGTGGAATGCACCTCCGCCTGCATACGCGCCCTTTGCGAATTCAGTCACCTCCACACCGATTACCGGGAAAACGACATTCACCAAGCCATAAAAAAAGGCGTACAATTCATAAAAAAGAAACAACGACCTGACGGAAGCTGGCTGGGTTCCTGGGCGGTCTGCTTCACCTATGCGGGATGGTTCGGACTTACGGCATTAGCCCTTGCCGGTGAATCTCAATCCGAAGAGGCACGAAAAGGCTGTGAGTTCTTACTCTCCAAGCAAAATGCCGACGGGAGCTGGGGCGAATCCTACCTGTCCAGCGTCCAAAAAGAATACATCCCACACCGCGAAGGTCAGGTCATCAATACCGCCTGGGCTCTTCTGGGACTGATGAATTGCCGATACCCCGCTCCGGAAGCCGTGGAGAAAGGAATCGGCTTTTTGCTGCGCATGCAGAAGAACGACGGCGACTGGCCCCAACAAAGCATTTCGGGTGTATTTAACTTCAACTGCATGATCAGCTATTCCAACTACCGAAACATTTTCCCCTTATGGGCGCTGGGAGCTTACACTCAGTTCCGTTAAAAAAGGAGGCCGGTATTTTATTTTTTCCGACATTTAGAAGCATGATTTTGTTACGCGACCTAAGCACACTTCCGCCGGAACACCTGACTAAAAATGAGGGATTGAAACAACTCGGCGAATGGAAAAAAGAACTCGCCGAACTGCAGAACATGCTTTACGCGCAAAACCGATTTTCGGTATTGATCATCCTACAGGGTATGGATGCCTCCGGGAAGGACGGGCTGATCCGCAACGCATTCAGCAGCCTGAATCCTGCGGGAATACGCGTTTATTCCTGGGGTAAACCCACCGAGGAGGAAGCCGCACATGATTTCCTGTGGCGGATACATCAATCGGTGCCGCGCCGTCGGATGATGCATGTGTTTAACCGGTCGCATTACGAAGATATTCTGGTGCCATCCGTCCACAAAACACATCCGCCGCAAGAAATAGAAAAGCGCTACCGGCTCATCAATGATTTTGAGCTGCTCCTGAAGGAATCGGGTACCACGATACTCAAATTTTACCTGCATGTTTCTGAAGAAGAACAGCGGGAGCGACTGGCTGAAAGGCAGACTAATCCGGCAAAGATGTGGAAATACGTAGCGGACGATCATTTTACACTGAAATACCGGGACGAGTTCATACGGATTTACGAGGAGGTGTTCAGGCGCTGTTCCGAACATGCACCCTGGCATATCCTGCCGTCCGATAAAAATTGGTACAAGGAATACGGCATGCTGAACATTCTGCTCACCGAATTAAAAAAACTACCCCTCAGCTATCCGGAAATAAAAGAAAAGTAAATGGGATGCGCACCGGAAAGAAATGAGAGAAATTTCCACTAAAGGGAAATTTCCTTGTTTCCTATTTCAACAAAAAGCGCATA
>JBIJBG010000104.1:0-7028 GCA_044345355.1 Flavobacteriales bacterium | reverse complement strand
ACTGTCTTACGGAAAAGCCATACAGGGAAAAAAACCCGAATTGAATTTTTGGAAAAAAAATCACTATGCCCAATTTCTACATGGTTAGGACATAGCAAAAATTGTTAAAAAAAATACGGCTAAAAAGGGATTTCCTTTCCCTATATTTGTAACGATTCGGTTGCATCCCCTCCAGATGCAGGACAAACTTATTTTTATTTATGCCAGAATTCAATCACCTCCACGTACACACCCAATTTTCACTGTTAGACGGAGCCGCCGAAATAAGCAAACTCTTTAAAAAAGCGAAAAACGACGGCATGCGCGGCCTTGCCATCACCGACCACGGAAATATGTTTGGAGTATTCAACTTTGTAGCCGAAGCCCAAAAATATGGGCGGAAAGTTGAAGCCATCGCTCCTGACGGATCCCTTGTAAAGCAATGGCAATACGACGTAAAGCCTATTGTGGGATGTGAGTTTTATCTTGTGGATGACCGGCGTCGGCAATCCTTCACCCGTGAAGAAAAAGACGTGCGATATCATCAGCTTTTTTTGGCCAAAAATGAACAGGGCTACCGCAATCTATCCAAATTATGCTCCCTGGGGTATCTGGAAGGCTTTTACAGCAAATATCCTCGAATTGACAAAGAACTCATTTTGCAGTACCATGAAGGCCTGATTGCCACCACCTGCTGCCTCGGTGCCATCGTGCCCAGAACCATTCTAAAAAAAGGAGAAGAAGAAGCGGAGAAAGAATTCAAATGGTGGCTTGATCTGTTCGGTGAAGATTATTACATAGAGCTTCAACGGCATCACATTCCCGAGCAAGAAAAAGTAAATGATGTGCTGCTGAAATTTGCGGCAAGGCACGGGGTTACAGTAATCGCATCAAACGATTCCCACTATGTGGATCAGGCCGACTCGAATGCCCACGATATCCTCCTCTGTGTGAATACCGGAGAAAAACAAAGTACACCGAAAGCCAAGGATTTTTCGGATGAAGAGGGCATGCCGAAAGGGACCCGTTTCGCCTTTTACAACAATGAATTTTATTTCAAAACACAACAGGAAATGAACCACCTGTTCCACGACTTGCCGCATGCTACCGACAATACGGGCGAAATCGTGGATAAAATTCAGCCGGTAGACCTCAAACGTGACATTCTTCTCCCGAACTATCCCATCCCGCCTGAGTTTGCCATTCATCAGGGAGAAGGCAGTGATGTCATGAATCAGTGGGAATATTTAAAACACCTGACTTTTGAAGGGGCACGCAAACGATATGGTGAAATTTCAGCGTCCACGGAAGAGCGATTAAATTTTGAATTATTCACCATCAAAGCGATGGGATTTGCCGGCTATTTTCTAATTGTGGCCGACTTTATAAAAGCAGGGAGGGACCTTGGGGTCATGATTGGCCCCGGAAGAGGCTCAGCTGCCGGTTCTGCAGTGGCTTATTGTATCGGAATTACCAATATTGACCCGATAAAATATGATCTTCTTTTCGAGCGTTTTCTGAATCCGGATCGAAAATCAATGCCCGATATCGATACAGACTTTGATGATCAGGGAAGGGAAAAGGTAATCAACTATGTGGTAGAAAAATACGGCCGGGAACAGGTGGCACAGATCATCACCTTTGGCACCATGGCCGCCAAATCCAGCATTAAGGATGTTGCCCGGGTGATGGATCTTTCGCTGAATGAAAGTACCGAACTGACGAAAATGGTTCCCGAACGCCCGGGTATCAGTCTAAAACGGGTAATATATGCCCCCATTCGCGATTCCGACTGCAAAGAGGGGGAAAAAAGTCTGATGACGAAAGACGGGATAACCGCCGAAGATGTGGACGGAATCAAAAAACTCCGTGAAATTTTCAACGGAAATGATTTAAAAGCCAAGGTAATTAAAGAAGCCCTGTTTCTGGAAGGTTCCGTACGCAATACAGGTATTCATGCGGCAGGCATCATCATTGCACCGGAGCCGCTCACCAACATTTTACCCATGGCCACCTCCAAGGATTCGCCGCTGTTGGTAACCCAATTTGAAGGAAAAATCGTGGAGGATGCGGGAGTAATAAAAATGGACTTCCTGGGACTGAAAAACCTGACCATCATTAAAAATTGCCTGGAACTGATCAGGCAAAAACACGGCAATTCCATTGACATAGACAGTATTCCCTTAGACGACCAAAAAACCCTGGAACTATACCAGCGGGGAGAAACCGTGGGTACCTTTCAATTTGAAAGCGCCGGGATGCAAAAATACCTGAAGGATCTGAAACCCGACAAGTTTGAAGACCTCATTGCGATGAATGCCCTTTACCGCCCGGGGCCGCTCCAGTATATCCCGAATTATATCGCAAGGAAACATGGCCGTGAAGAGGTGACGTACGATCTGCCGGAAATGAAGGAATATCTGGAAGAAACTTACGGAATTACGGTATACCAGGAACAGGTGATGTTGCTTTCCCAAAAACTCGCCGACTTTACGAAAGGAGAAGCAGATACCCTCCGGAAAGCGATGGGTAAAAAAGACCGGCCCACGTTGGATAAACTGAAACCTAAATTTATTGAACAAGCCACGAAAAAAGGATTAGACGTAAAAATACTTTCTAAAATATGGACCGATTGGGAAGCCTTCGCCCAGTATGCATTCAATAAATCACACGCCACCTGTTATGCCTTTGTGGCCTTTCAGACCATGTACCTGAAGGCCCACTACCCCGCTGAGTATATGGCTGCGGTGCTCAACAATGCAGGAAATATCGAAAAGATTTCCTTCTTTATGGAAGAATGCAAACGCATGGGCATTTCGGTGTTGGGGCCGGATGTAAACGAATCGGACAAAAATTTCAGCGTAAACCGGAAAGGACAGATACGCTTCGGACTGAATTTTGTGAAAGGTGTTGGCGAATCCACCGTGGAAAGTATTATCGAAGAGCGCAATGGCGGAACCTACACCAATATTTACGACCTGACCAAACGGATCAACCAGCGGGCTGCCAATCGCAAATCACTGGAATCACTGGCTTTAGCGGGCGCGTTCGATACATTCCCCGATGCCAACAGAGCCGTATTTTTTCACGAAGAAGAACCCGGAAAAGGTACTATTCTTGATAAAGTGCTGCGTTTTGCAGGAGCTTATAAAAATTCCCTCAATAACACGGCGGCCAACCTTTTTGGCGATTCAGAGGATGCAGGTATCATTGAACCGCCCCTGCCCTTTCTTCCGCGCTGGAATCAACTGTATGAACTGAGCCGCGAAAAAGAAGTGGTGGGCATGTTTCTAAGTGCACACCCTTTGGATAACTACCGATTGGATTTAGAGGCTTTCGGCAATACCAACCTGGCCAAATTGAAAGAACTGAACTTAGCCGAAAATCTGGATAAGGTTTTTCTTTTTGGAGGCATTGTTACGGCAGGCGATCACCGCATTTCACAAAAAAACGGAAAACCCTGGGGGTCCTTTTCCATCGAGGACTTTTCCGGGACTTTCAGCATGCGGGTATTCGGGGAAGAATACAAAAACTTTAGGCACCTGATGGAGCCCGATCAATTTGTTTTCATTTCAGCCAAGGTAGCGAAAGGCTTTCAAAACAGGGAACCCGAATGGAAACTTGTGAATATGGAGCTGTTGGGAAACCTGAGAAGTAAAAAAGCAAAAACAGCCATCATTCACCTGAATACCGATCAGATCAATGAAATTACGGTAACGGAACTTTTCAGCACTATCAGCGCACATCCGGGAAATCTCCCGCTGCGGTTAAAAATTTATGACAATCTGCAAACCGGCCTGAAAGCAGATGCCATCATAAAAAACTTCAAAATTTCACTTTCCGACGAGGCGCTAAAAGCCTTCAGAAATTTAGAGAATATTGAATTTAAAATTACCTAGTATTCCTTACGGGGTTGTTAAAAACTTATAAGCCTATACTATTCAACTGTCAAGACAGACAGTAATTTTGTACAAAATTCCGCCGATGCGTTTTTTTACCAAAAGCAACCCCTCCGCCTCATTCACGCTCCTTTTCATGGCGTTTACCATAACCGCCATCGCCCAAAAAGCTACGCTTAAAGGGGTGGTGAAAGATGAGAAAGGAACTACCCTACCCGGCGTAAACGTATTGTTGGCCGGAACGTCGGGAACTACCACCAATGCCGAGGGAAAATATGTTTTGGTGGTAGAGCCTGGAACCTACGAGGTAAAGGTTTCCTTCCTGGGTTTTGATACACAAAAAAAATCGATTACACTCAAAGCCGGCGAAACAGTTACCGAAAACTTTACGCTTTCCGAAGGAAGCAAGATGCTCAATCAGGTAGTGGTTTCAGGTAGCCGTTATGAAAAGAGCGCCGCCGAAGAAACCGTATCCATTGAGGTTTTGGGTACTTCTTTATTTAAAAATACAAACGCCATAGATTTGGCAGATGCGGTACAGAAAACACCGGGTGTAAACGTGGTGGACGGACAGGCTACCATTCGCGGGGGAACAGGATTTTCCTATGGGGCCGGTTCCCGAGTGCTTATATTGGTAGATGATTTACCCATTCTATCGGCAGACATGGGAACCTCCTACTGGAAAACCATGCCCATGGAATTGGCTGAAGGTATCGAGGTTATGAAAGGGGCCTCATCAGCCATATACGGATCATCGGCATTAAACGGGGTAATCAACCTGCGCACGGGATGGGCCAGAGAAAAGCCGGTAACGGATGTTACCTTCTATTCCGGCATTACGGGAAACCCCGGAAATAAATACCAAAAATGGTGGAGTGACTATTCACAACCCTTCTTCACGGGAGCCTTCGGATCTCACCGCCGTAAGATAGGCCCGGTGGATGTAATCATCGGGGCCAATTATCATTACGAAAAAAGTTTTCTCGAATCAAATGATCAATTCAGATATCGGGTTACATTCAAAACCCGATACAGACCTAAAAAAAATCCGAGACTATCCATGGGGGTAAACGGAAATTTTATGTGGGAACGCAGCGGACGGTTTTTCCTCTGGCAGGACGGCGATACCAGCGCCTTCCGAATTTCCGACGGATCTAACGACCAGTATTATTTTATAAACATTGATCCTTATCTGGAATATTCAGGTGACAAAGGAAGTTCACACTATCTGCGGGGACGTTACTTCCGTACCTACCGCTTCGGTGACGAAACTACCCCCAACTCCATTTCAAATCTCGCCTATCTGGATTACAATTACAGAAAGCAGTTCAAAAAACTATTCACCCTCACTCTCGGAACCACGGCAAGCTACGGATGGATGTCGAGCAACCTGTATGAGAACAGCCGGATAACTCTTATGGCGGCAGCCTTCGGGCAGCTCGAATTCAAATACAAACGATGGAATGCCCTGGTCGGTGCTCGGACCGAATTGAACATGATAGACACCGCCTATTTAAATGTTCGTCCGGTTTTCCGTGCAGGACTGAATTACCAGCCAGCCGAATATACCTTCCTCAGAACATCCTGGGGGCAGGGGTATCGCGTACCTACGGTGGTTGAACGCTTCCTGGATGCCAGCTTTGCCGGTGTGGGCATAAAACCCAATCCGGATCTGGTAGCGGAAAGCGGATGGAACTATGAGTTGGCACTCAAACAAGGTTTCGGATTTTCAAAATTTAAGGGATTTTTCGACCTGGCACTTTTCTGGATGGAAAACAACAACATGGTGGAGTACTCCTTCATGTTTGATAACGGATTTTTCTTTAAACCGATAAATGTGTCCAAAGCACGAATTGCGGGATTTGAAGGAAATATCACCGGAAGGGGCGAAATCGGACCGGTAACCATACGAACCCTCTTCGGTTATACCTACAACTTCCCCGTGGATATCGGTCGGAATAGGGAGTACCAAAATGCCGGAGTGTATATCCGAGAGATGTTCAGGCAATTTGCCAAGCCACAGGATTTTGAAGATACACTCCTGCTCAAATACCGAAACAGGCATATGGTGCGATTTGATTTAGAGGCCGATTTTTACAAATTCACACTGGGCACCACCATGTATTACAACTCCTTCATGGAGGGCTTTGATCAGGTTTTGTATGTGTTTGATGTTGACTCCTATTTTAAAAAACGGGGAAATGACAAAGGAGACTACATCGTAGATTTACGACTGGCCTACCAACTCACACAGCAGGCAAGGATTTCCTTTTTGGTAAGGAATGCCACCAACCTCGTGTATGCCAACCGGCCCGGCATGATGAACTCTCCCATCAGCTTTACGCTCCAGTTCCGTTATCTGCTCGACAGGAATTGATGAGACCTCCCCGGCATCCGCTTTTTTGCATATTTGCATGGTGAAGCTTTCCGTCATCATTGTCAATTATAAAGTAAAGTTCTTCGTAGAGCAATGTCTGCTCAGCGTGCGCGAAGCAGTTCATGCCATGGATGAAATATATGGTGCGGACAGTTGTGAGGTTTTTCTTGTGGACAATCATTCGGAAGACGGTACTGTGGAAATGGTCTCAGAGCAGTTTCCCTGGGTAAAGCAGATGGCCAATCAGGAAAATCTGGGCTTTTCCAAAGCCAACAACCAGGCACTCCGAATCAGCCGGGGGCAATACCACCTACTCCTGAATCCCGACACCCTGGTAGAACGCAGCACCTTCGTAAAAACGGTAGAATTCATGGACGCACATCCGGAGTGCGGTGGATTAGGCGTAAAAATGCTGGATGGAAAAGGCCATTTTTTGCCCGAGAGCAAACGAGGGTTGCCTACTCCGGAGGTAGCATTTTATAAAATTTTCGGACTTTCTGCGTTATTTAAACAATCAAAACGATTCGGAAAATACCACCTCACCTATCTGGATAAAAATCATACCCATGAGATTGAGATTTTATCGGGGGCATTCATGCTGATGCGCAAGGATGCATTAGATAAAATAGGTTTGCTGGATGAAGATTATTTCATGTACGGGGAAGACATAGACCTCTCCTACCGACTTATCCTGGGCGGATATAAAAATTATTATTTCGCAGACTCACGCATCATCCATTACAAAGGAGAAAGCACCAAAAAGAGCAGCGTTA
>JBIJBG010000152.1:0-5342 GCA_044345355.1 Flavobacteriales bacterium | reverse complement strand
ACCTCCTGCCACAATCTTACCTCCATGAATTCCCGCACCCGGACCTATATCTACCACATAATCCGCGGCCATGATCATTTCTTTGTCGTGTTCCACCACAATGATGGAATTTCCTGCATCACGCAACTTTTTCAATGATTCGATTAAGCGGTCGTTGTCCCGTTGATGAAGCCCGATGCTAGGCTCATCCAAAATATAGAGCACTCCGGTTAAACCGCTGCCTACCTGGGTAGCTAAGCGGATACGTTGACTTTCACCGCCTGATAAAGAACCTGCCGGTCTGTCCAAGGTCAGATAATCCAAACCGATATCCAATAAAAATCCGATCCTTTTTCTTATTTCTTTCAAAACCTCTTTAGCTATGAGGTTCTGTTTCGAGGATAACTTGTTTTCAATTAGCGAAAACCATTCATTCAGCTGACGAATATCCAATTTGGACAAATCAGAAATATTTCTTTCCGCCAAACGGAAATACAAAGATTCCTTCTTAAGCCGGGTGCCTTCACATTCCGGGCACGCTTTTTCTTCCATGAAACTATTGGCCCAGCGGATCAATGAAGCTGAGGAATCCTCCTCCGTACTGCGTTTGATAAAGTTGGCAATTCCCTCAAAATTCATGGTGTAGGATTGAATACCCGTGGAATCCTCCATTCGGATAACCTCATCAGAACCGTATAAAATAGCATTGAGGGCTTCTTCGGGAATATCGGCAATGGGCGTAGCGAGAGAGAATCCGAATTTTTTTCCTAAGGCTTCTATTTGCTTGATGATCCATGTACCGCTTGTTTCTTTTAACGGTGCGAGTCCGCCTTGTTTGATGGATTTTTTGGGATCTGGTACTAATTTGGAAAATTCTATGGATAAAATCGTGCCCAAACCGTTACAATGACCGCATGCTCCATAGGGAGAATTAAATGAAAATAAATTGGGGGCAGGTTCATCATAGGAGATGCCTGAGGTAGGACACATCAAATGTTTTGAGAAATAGCGGGGAGATTTTTCCTTATCCGTAAGCACACACAACGTACCCTTCCCTGCCTTTAACGCAGCCTGAATACTCCTTTTTAGCCGTGGTTCATTTTTTTCATTTACCGTGAACGTATCAATCAAAATTTCAATATCATGAATCTTATAACGGTCCAGCTTGAGGCCAAAGGTGATGTCTCGTAATTCTCCATCGATACGCGCTCTTCCATACCCCTGTTTTCGAATTTTATCCAAAAGTTCGCGGTAATGACCTTTTCTGCCCCTTACCACGGGTGACATTATTTTTATTTCATTTCCTTGAAAATCCGATTTTATGAGATTAAAAATTTGCTCCTCGGTAAAACGAACCATTTTTTCTCCTGTCATGTAAGAATATGCTTCGCCCGCACGGGCAAAAAGAAGCCTCATAAAATCGTAAATTTCGGTAACGGTACCTACGGTTGAACGGGGATTTCTGCCCACCGTTTTTTGCTCAATGGAAATCACAGGGCTTAACCCGGTGATTTTATCTACCTCAGGACGTTCGCCGGTACCCAAAAAGCGACGTGCATAAGCACTGAATGTTTCCAGATACCTCCTTTGTCCTTCCGCATAAATAGTGTCAAAAGCGAGAGAAGATTTTCCACTCCCGCTCAGGCCTGTAAAAACAACCAGGGCATCACGGGGAATAGTTAAATCTATATTTTTAAGATTGTGCTCTCTCGCACCGAATATTTGGATAGTCTCCTCCTGCGAAACAGCCTTTTCTTTAGCACCTTTCATCATAGTTTAAACGGAGGGAAAGAGGTTTTGTTCAGCAAGACGGACTACTTCATTTTTTCTTTTGCCAATCGAGTTTGGGTTGTCCAATAGAGGGAAACGAGCACAACCAGAAAGTAAATGACAGCCAGGGAGGTTTGCAACATATCCCACGGTTTGGAAAAATTTATCCAAACTCCGCCTAAAAAAGCAGAAAAAAGCGGTATCGCCAAAAAGACAAACGCCACGTGACGCTGCGCCAATCCGTTATAAACCAGACAATGCGTGGTGTGATCTCGGCCTCCAACGAAAGGAGATTTCCCTTTCATAATCCGGTTAATCGTAACGGCTGTTGTATCACTAATGGGTCCGAGGAATAAGGTGGCAGCCCATATTATCTGTTTGGCCTGAACGGGTTCTCCGTAATAATCCAATCCGTTCCACAAGAATTTCACGCCCAACCAGGCGAGAAAAACGCCTAAAAACTGGCTTCCGGAATCGCCCATATACATTTTAGCGGGAAACCAATTGTGATAAAGAAATCCGGTCAGGGAAGCGGCAACACCCAATGCCACGGCAAACCAAAATGATTCCGTGCTTTGATTTAATATTCCCAAAAAGGCCATACCGGTTAAAATGCCGAGGGAAGAAACTGACGTAACCCCATCCATATTATCCAACATATTGACGCTATTCATCAACCCGACAACCCAAATAATAGTAAGAATAAAGTTAAGGGATTCCCATGGGGAAACCTTGATATAATTGCCTGAATAAATGAAAAGGAATGCGCAGGCAAACTGAACCAAAAATTTAAGAATCGGCTTGGTATTGTAGGCATCGTCGGCTAGTCCCATCATAAATCCGAGGGTGCATACCAAAATGAAAATTAAAACTTCAAATCGTTGAAAGGATTCAACGGGAAAATAAGCCAAAAAAAATAAAGAGGGCAATATCATCATCAGATAAAAAGAAATTCCGCCTAAAGCCGGCTTCACCGAGGTGGTCCAACGCACGACATCGGCAGGATTGCGGACTCCTAAATTAGTGGAGAACTTGAGTAATATTTTATTGATAAGAACAGTAAAAGAAACAAGAACTCCGAAAAAAAATAAATAAAAAAGTGGCCTGTAATAGGTAAACAATTCATTCATAGGCAAAGGGGCTTAAAAAACCCGAAAACGGAGTGCCGTTTTTATCCTTTTCAGAAAGGATGGGGTGGTTTATGTTCCATTGAATATTTAAATCAGAATCATTCCAAAGAATACAACCTTCAGAGGCTTTATGATAATAATTGGTGCATTTGTAAGAAAAAATGGTATCGGGTCGGAGAACTAAAAAACCATGGGCAAAACCCGGCGGAATCCATAGCTGAATTTTATTTTGCTCGGTAAGTATCTGGGAATAATGTTTACCGTAAGTGGGTGAATGTAAACGGATATCCAAGGCCACATCCAAAACAGCCCCTTTAATGACACGAACCAATTTTCCCTGCTCGTAAGGCGGAGCCTGAAAATGGAGCCCACGCAATACATCTTTTTGAGAAAGAGACTCATTATCCTGAACAAAATTCCAATTACTGAATGTATCTTCCCTGAATGATTCAAAAAAATAACCTCTGCTATCCTGAAACAAGGTCGGATGAATTTCAAACAGTCCGGAAATCGGGGTTTCTTTCCGAGTCATCTTTTCGATTTTCCTTTTAGAATGTTGAGAATAACAGATCCCGCTTTATTATTGATCTGAGTTCCCTTTTCTTCTTCATAATAACCAAACCCATACCCGTATCCATACCCATAATTGTAACTGCCATACCCGTACCCATAGCCGTAACTGCGGTTTTTAGAAATATCTACACTATTCAGCACACAGGAAATATTATAGATTTTATTTTCTGTTTTAAGTCTGTTCAGGTTATTGATAAAAAATTTCCTTGAATAATCCGACCTAAAAATATAAATCGGGTAGTTGGCGCGCTGTAAATTAATGACAGCATCAGAAACAAGACCTACCGGAGGGTTATCAATCACAATGTAATCATATTCCTTTTTCAGGGTTTCGATCAACTCATCCATACGTTGGTTTATGAGCAACTCCGCCGGATTCGGGGGTATGGGACCTGCGGTAATAAAATGGAGATTTTCCATGCTGCTTGTCCGTATGCATTTTTTGTATTCATCCTGCCCGATGAGGATGGTGCTCATGCCATAATCGTTATGGGTTTCAAAACCAAGGTGAATTTTAGGCTTACGCATGTCGCAGTCTAACACAATCACTTTATATCCGCTGAAAGCCAAAATACCGGAAAGATTAATGGATACAAAGGTTTTACCTTCCCCGGAAATGGTGGACGTCAATGAGATAATTTTCGGACCCGGTTCATTTTCAATGAATTGAAGATTGGACCTGACACTCCTAAAAGCCTCTGCAATCAAGCCTTTCGGCTTTTTGGCCACTACCAGTTGGGAAACGGGAATGTCTTCCTTGTATTTATGGATCATCCCCAACAAGGCTGCATCTGTATACTTAGAAATGTCATTCAAGAGTAAAATTTCGTCATTCAATATGTACCGAACACTGACAAGAAAAACAGAAAGAAGAAGCCATGCGGCAAAAGCTGTTACCAAAATGATATTTTTATTGGGCGCAATAGGATCTTCAGCCACATCTGCAAATTTAAGAATTTGGTATTCAGGTGTAAACCCTTCTTTTGCTATGGAGTATTCCGCCTTTTTCTCGATTAACTGATTAAAGAATTTTTCATTCACGTCTTTCATTCGCTTCAGCATGGTAGCCGTAAGATTATTCGTATCGATAATATCCGGCGCAAAAAGACTGAATGAGGCAGATGTCGGCTTTTTTGATCTTAACTTTTCAAGACGCACTTTTAAAACACCTTCTACGGATTTAAGCGTTGCTTTCCATCCAGACCGGTGTTCGTTTATTTGATAATTTATCCTGTATAGCAGAGGACTGTTTTCAGGTGAAGAATATAAAATGTCATCCCGGGAAGAAAAAAGAGTGTAAAACCGTTGAAGCGGCTGCGAAATAAATGGACTAAGTCCCGAGGGGCTGACTAATGCCTGAATCGCTATCACATCTTTGACGTCTTTAATGTCAGAGGTCTCCAACGTCTTCAATAGTGCCAAATCGCTCAGCATTTCCTCCTCCTTAATTTCAAACGCAGCTTGCCGTTCATAATTGCGATTTCTTTCCATCATGGCACCTTGCACATCAAAAATATCCTCAGGAGGAAATTTACTTAGCTTTTTGTCTGTTTCTGAAAGATTGTCCGCAACAAACCCTAAGGTTTTATCAATGTAGTCGAGTACCCGATTGGCACCTTCCTGCTTCTTTTCGATATTGAAATATTCAAATTCTTTGGCAATGGCATTTACCACGTCAGCCGCTTTATTTGCGTTAAAATCAGTTCCTGCTATTTCAATTGTTTTCGCCTGTTCGCTCAGAATGCTGATTTCCAATTTAGAGAGCAAATTGGGTACGGCGTAAAGAGGATTATTTATGGTGAAAAAATATTCACCTTCAGGGGTTTCCTCAATCCGGTTCGGAAGAAGACGAAACTGGACGAATGGCGTTTTTATCGTTTCTCCGAAAGC
>JBIJBG010000012.1:0-22353 GCA_044345355.1 Flavobacteriales bacterium | reverse complement strand
CGGGAGGAAAAGCGGACCCAAAAGTAGCTACCCAGCTTCTGAAAGCAAAGTTGGATTCGTAAAGAATTATTCATCAAAAAAACTACTTTTTTGAAAACTCCTAACCCTCTGAATGGGCTAACAGGCATGGTTTTCGGGGATCATTTTTTTTATGTACGATTTTTGCCGTACTTTCGGCTTGAAAAAAATTATCCGATGCGAATGGCCACAATTTTTCTTTTTGCCGCTCTTAACACTCTTTTTTCCTGCGGAAATCAAGCTCCGAAAGATTATTTTTTGAAAGGTACCTTTTCGGCAGGTGCCGGAAAAACTATCTTGTTTGAAAAGGTGTCTGTGGGTAGTTCAGAGCTAATTGACAGCGCCCTTATCGACAAATCGGGTACTTTTTATCTGTTGAAAAAAGCTGCCGAAAAAAATTATTACCGACTGCGCCTGAAAGGAACGGCGCCGCAGGGCGGAGGACAGGGTTTGGTTTATCTCATTACCGGACCTGATGAAAAGATTACTTTTACTTCCCGCGGAGAGCAGCTTTCTGATGATTACACAGTGGAAGGAAGTGCGGAATCCGAAACGCTCAATCAGCTGTCGCGTCGGTTAAAATCGTCCCGTTCGCTGAATGATTCGCTGAATACAGAATTTCAAAAAATTACCGACCCGGGAGATAAAGCCGCAAAAGCCCTTGAATTTCAAAAATTGGCCAACAGCCGCATCCAAAGCCAGACCGAATTTATCATCAGGATTATCAATGAAAACCCCTACTCGCTCGTTTCGCTGGAAGCAGTAGGACAATTGGATCAGGCCATGTATTTCGAATATCACCAAAAAGTAGCCGACAACCTGATGAAAACCTATCCGGATAATGGCTTTGTGAAGAATTTTTACTCCATGGTGAAATCGAAAGGCTCCACCGCTGTAGGCGGCGAAGCACCCGAAATTGACCTTCCCGACCCGACAGGCAAAAACATCAAACTTTCTTCCCTGCGCGGAAAGTACGTGCTGATTGATTTTTGGGCTTCCTGGTGCCGACCCTGCCGCATGGAAAATCCGAATTTGGTGAATGCCTATTCCAAGTATAAAAACAAAGGATTGGAAATTTACGCGGTTTCATTGGATAAAGAAAGTACGGCCTGGCAGCAGGCCATTCAGCAGGATAAACTGGCCTGGCTGCATGTAAGCGATCTGCAATTTTGGAATTCGATAGCTGCCAAAGCCTACAATGTATCTTCCATTCCTAAATCCTTTCTGCTGGATAAGGAAGGAAAAATTATCGCCACCGATTTACGCGGTCCTCTCTTAGAGCAAAAACTGGCAGAACTGATGCCGTAAGTTAATTTTAAACAGGCCTTACTGTTTTGATGCTTTTTTACAGGTGCAATTACGTTCTGAATAACGGATAAGTTCGAAGCGGTATGGTTAAACCGAATAAAATTTGGGGTGTTTACATGAGGTGAAAAATCTGCACTTTTTACATTTTGCTTTTTTAGCTGGAGCCTTTGCCTTTTCGGAAGCAAGGGCCCAAACCAACATCCGTTATCATCTGGATTTTCGTTTGGATGAGGCTAAACCCATTCTTCACGGGCAGCTAAAAATCACTTTCCCCAAAAAATCATATGCTGTGCGTGATACGCTCTGGCTTCATATCGCGGCAAACGCATTTTCAGACAACAATACATCGCTTGCCAAAGCCAATCTGGATAAACGGAATGACCTGTTGCGCATGCAGAACGGACGCTATGGAGGAAAAATGAATCGCTTTGATTTTACGGTAAACGAAAGGCCCTCCGTATGGGGTTTTGTCGGCTCCGGAAAAGAACTTATGTATGTGGTAATTCCGGCGGGAGAAATAAATAATGAATTGCTTACGCTCGCCACACCTTTCCGTCTAGTTCTACCTTCCGAAAAGGCGGGCGTTCTGGGAACGGGACGAGGCAGTATATCGGCAGTGCACGGATATCCCCGGCTTCTTTCTCCGGCTGAAACCGGTTTACATTTCAAACCATACACCGATGAGGGCAGACGCACTTTTCCCGCGGCCGATTACAGCGTGAAAATCAACCTGCCTTCCGATTACGTCGTTGCAGCCGGAAGTCCCGCAGTAAATCCATTGGCACAAGATTTTATAACAAGCAGAAAGCTACATGCCGACTCGTCGCGAACGGTAAAAAAAATACCCGATCAGGTTGTATCGGTTTCAAAGGAAAGGCGGGATTGGCGCTTTGAACTATCTTCCGTGTCGGACTTTGCCTGGTTTGCAAAATCGCTTCATTGGGTAAATACAGATACCCTCCGCCTGCCCTCCGGAAAAAACATTTCAGTACTCTGTATATATCATCCCCAATACCGGAAACTTTGGGAACCCGCCGCCCGGTACGCCAAAAAAGCCCTTCTTTATTATTCTGCACGATTCAGTGATTATCCCTACGATACCTTTACACTCACCGACGGGGTAAGTTATGCCGGCGCAGATCGGGCTTATCCCGGTGTGGCTGTGGTGGGATATAAGCGATCCCGATTGGATCTGGAAGATATCATCGCCAAATTGATTGCCCATTCCTGGACATCCTTTCGCAACGGCTCCGACGGAATACGTGAACCCTGGCTCTGCGAAGGACTTGCGGCCTACATGCACCGGGCTTACCTGCGCGACCAAAAACCAAATTTCAATGGATTGCCCATTCCGGTATTACCGGTTCTCGGATTGCGCTTTTTGCGCCGGTCCGATTTAGATCACATCCCCTACCTTTACAAAGTGCGCCGCGGAAACGACCACCCGCCCGGCATGGAGGCTTCCTACTATTCCGACAACAACTACGGCATATCCGTAAAAGGGCATAACGCACTTTTGTTTCAATACCTGGAAGCCTATCTCGGAGTGGATTCCTTTGCCGTTTATCTGCGTGATTTTTGGCAAAAAAATGAAAACAAGCCCATTCAGGGCGTGGATCTGCAACTTCATCTGGAAGCCCGAAGCGGAAAAAACCTGAATTGGTTCTTTACCGATCTGCTTACCCAAGAAGGATATCTGGATTATCAGGTAGTGAAGGTTTCCAAAGCAGAAAACCCAGAAACGGGAAAAACAGAAACAGCCGTTTTTATCCGCAACCGGGGCACGGTGGCCGCTCCTTTTCCGGTGAGCGTATTCATGCAGGAAAGCGATTCATCCGTTCAGGTCTGGGTAGATGGATTTTTGGGCGAACAACCCGTTTTTATGCCCATTCGGAAAATGGAAACCGTGTGCATAGACCGAAACGCCGTAATGCCCGAAATAAATCGAAAAAACAACCTATACCGAACCGGTGAAGTCATACCCACCCTGGAAAAACTGCGGTTTAATTTCATCATGGGTCCCCCGGAAATGAATACCCGAAATCAGGTGTTCTATTTGCCGGTTACTCTTTGGAATAATTATAACAAGAGCATGGCCGGTTTTGCCATCCATAATAAAACGCCGGTGCGCAAAAAATTTGAGTACCTGTTCGCTCCCATGGTGTCGCTTAATCCCATCGGATTTGCGGGTGTAGGTATCATCAGCGGAAATATACCCACGCCACGCTCCCGTCTGGTGGAAAGCTATTCCTATAAGTTGGCGTATGTGCGTTTCGCCTATTTTTTCGATACGGAAGCACGCGACTGGAACCGCATCATGCCTAAGCTGATGCTCAATTTCAGGCCCAAAAATCCACGCAGTGAACAGAAAATGCAATTGTATGCACGCAGCATCTTCAACCTTCTGGAATCTACCGACCTGTACCGGTCGGCCTACGGGGAATCTGCTCTGGCTTTTCAGGTGACTGAGGCCGGATTTTCCATGTTTGATACACGTATGGAACATCCATACCGCTTCCTGGTCTGGGCGGAATACATCAGCGATCTGACGCGGTATACTAAGCCCGGTGTGAATCCCGGATCTGCCATAAAACTATCCTTGGAATACCGACAAAAAATTAATTATCTCTCCGCCGCAAAAGGTTTGGATATCCGCTTTTTTGCGGGCACGTTTTTGGGACAGCCAAATACCGTTCTTGATTTCCGGTATCGCCTCTCCGGACATCCGGGATTTTGGGATTATAAGTTCGACAATTATTACCTGGGTCGCGCGGAAACCAGCGGACTTTCCTCCCGGCAGTTCTTTGAATACGACGGAGGTTTTAAGGTACTTACTCCGCTTGGTCAGACTGACCGTTGGATGCTGGCCCTTAACCTGAAAGCCTCGCTGCCCGGACCCATACCCATAAAACCTTATTTGGATTTAGGCCTGTTCCGGCAGGTAACCAAAGTGGCCAACACGGGCGAGTTGATCAAAGAAGTTACATTCAGTTATTCGGGAGGAATCATGGTAGCAATCATCAATGACGTGCTTGAAGTATTCATTCCCCTGTATCATTCCAAAGACATCCGCGATTATCTGGCCTTTACCAATTCCAAATGGCATCAGCAAATACGGTTCCGTTTGAATATGCAGGAACTCAATCCCAGAAGAATACGCGAAAAATTGGAATGGTTGCCGAGGTGATTTTTTGGTAGCTTCGTTGCGGTATGCACATATTTTTCTTTTTGTCCCTTCGCCGAATTGCCCTACCGGTAATGCTTAGAATGAATTTCGAATGAATTTTACTTATCAATCACGCACTTTTAAGAACAGGCTACTTGATATGCTCAGTATTTGAGCAGTTTTCTAAGGAAGAAAATCTGTACCCGCTTTCACCGGAAGCGTTTACCGAAAAAACGAATGTATTTTTTAATGATCCCCGATGGGAATTGTGGAAGCAGTCAGACCATTTTTACGTGTTTAAAAAACGCCCGTAAACCCGATGTGAATTTTGCCGTTCCGGAAACGGACCGGCTGTCCCTGTGAACTTCCCAATGCATAGGCCACGTTGATGAATCCCGCTTTGGTAAAGAAGGAAATGCCCGCCCCGAAGCCGTAAGGCAAATCACGCAGGTAACGCTGAATGGTTTTACTTTCCATCCAGCCTCCGTTTAAAAAGGCATAAACAAACGAATTTTCTTCGATGAGAAAGCGCAGCTCCAGATTACCCAGCGCGTAGGACGACATGTACAACGATTCTTCATCAAATCCACGGAGCGTATTTATTCCGCCGATGCGATACAGTTCGTTGAAAAAACGATACGGATTGATGCTGTGAGCGGCCAGAACGCCCGGTTTCAGCGTCACTCTGCGGTGAAGCCGAAAAAAAACATCGGCCTTGAGTTCCATGCCTGCGGTGATGGTTTTCAGCCGGATGTTTTCGTACACATTTTCCGGAATTCCCGCCCTGCGGCGCATGTTTTTATTTCCACCCCAAAGGGACGCCTGAATCAGGAACCCCCGGGTAGGATTCAGCCGATAATCATACCGTTCAAAATTGAGCTTCAAACCGGCCCGGTTGCCTGTATAATCCACCGACTCGGGTAACTGCCCCGATTGAATGTAACTGTCTGCCTGTATAAGCTGCGAAATGTCGCGCCGATAAAAAATCTCGGCATAGTTGGTGCCCACAAAAAGGTATTGCACCCCGAATCCGAATTGAATGTTTTGAAAAAGGCTGTCCCTGCGGAAAAAATCAAAATTGCCGTTAACAGCCAACGGCGTTCCCAGAATGTACGGATAACGCACGTACGCCTGCAGGCTCTGTGTGCCCGCCTGAATCCGACGCCAGCGAAGGGTAAGTTGCTCCCCGTAGCCGAGCGCGTTCCAGAGCCCCAAATCGGCTTCGCCTGTAACCAGCAGACGACCTTTCGCGCTTCCCGGCATAAACCCGATGAGGCCGCTGAACCGGCTGGCATTGATTTTTTTGGCAAAAAGCAGAACATGGGCATTCCCGGTATCGGTGAATACGATGCGATGCGCCTGTTCCACGCGTAAAAAGGGAAGTTCTTTCAGCCGTTGGTCTATGCGCCTGAGCGCCTTTTCCTGATAAATCCCTCCCGGCTTGATGCCCAAATAGGCATGCAGAAAACTCTTTTTCATCAACGCATTACCTTTCAGGCACAGGCTGTCAATCCTTACCAAAGGTCCCTTTTTACACTGCAGCACCAGTGCTGTTTTTTCGGGCGAGATCAACAGGCTGTCAATACCTACCGCAGCAAACGGATATCCATTATTTTCATAGGCGTCCGCTATTTTTTGCAGCAAGCTTTTGGTATTGGGCAAAAGGTTTGGAGAAACAGATCCTTTAAACCAGCCCGGCGGCAAAAAAGAAAGTTCCACATTTCCTGGTCGGATGTGTATATTTTTAAACTTGGGCCCGCGTCGTATCACCGCATCCATATGAAGCGAATCTCCGCCCAGTGAGTCAGCTTCGGCTTGAAGATAACCTCTTCCTATCCACTCATCTAAGGTGGTTTTTAGGTACGCATGCCTGGCTGCGGGAGTTGAAAATGACGCTGTTTCAACAAACCGCTCTTTTTTAGGCAGATTTTTTACGGCTATTCCATCCACCGTGAGCGACAGGGTGTATTGTCCCGACAGCCTTCCCGCAGGAATAAAAAGTACCGAAAACAGCATGCAGATACCCACCCTCATGGAACAAATATCTTAATAAATCGGGCCTCTTGGGCAACCTTGCCCCGGGTATGCCTATCTTTGTTTGGTGAAGTTTAGGCAGGCATGAAATCAAAAATTAAAAAAATAGCGGAATTTGATCCCAATAATTTCGCATCGGCAGATTCCAATTTGTTCGGGCTGCCTTTTACCGAAGAAGAAAGTGACCTGATCGTAATTCCCGTACCCTGGGAAGTAACCGTTTCGTACGGTTCAGGCACCGCGGGCGGTCCCGAGGCCGTCATGGAAGCCTCAAAACAGGTAGATTTACATTACCGGCAAAATCCCGAAGGATGGAAACGGGGTTTTTTCATGCCCGAACCTTCTAAAAAACTGCGGAAACAATCAGATAAGCTTCGGGCCAAAACAGAGGCCTACCTGGAAGAACTTTTTTCAGGCCATACCGGAACCAAAACCGAAAAAATGCGCACGGCCATAAACCAAGGCTGCGCCGAAATGGTGGAATGGGTAAAGTCCGAAACGGCAAAACGGCTGAACGAAGGCAAATTGGTAGGACTGTTAGGCGGCGACCACAGCACGCCTCTCGGATTTATGAAAGCGCTTGAGGAAAAACACGGTTCATTTTCCATTCTGCAGATTGATGCCCACGCCGATTTACGCGATGCGTATGAAGGATTTGAGTTTTCGCATGCTTCCGTGATGTTCAACGCCTTAAAATTAAAAGGAGTGGACAGGCTGGTTCAGGTTGGTATCCGTGACTTCTGCAGTGCCGAAGCAGCATTGATTGAACAATCCGGCGGACGCATAAACACGTTGTTTTATGAAGATATCGCCCTCGCAAAAATCGAAGGAAAGCCCTTTTCATCCCTGATTAAAAGTACGGTAAATCAGTTGGGAAAAAAAGTGTATATCAGCTTTGATATTGATGGATTAGATCCGCGGTATTGCCCGAATACGGGCACTCCGGTTCCGGGAGGACTTGAATTTGATGAGGCCGTAGCGCTCTTGCGTGAGGTGGTTGATTCCGGCAGGGAAATTGTGGGATTTGACTTAAACGAAGTTTCCCCCGGAAAAGACGAATGGGATGCCAACGTGGGAGCCAGAATGCTTTTTCACCTTTGCCATCTGACCCTTTTAGCAGAGAAAAACGGGCCAAAAAAGCACGTAAAATCAAAACAAAAAAAGTAACATGAAGAAGTTGTTGTTGAGTATATTCATGGTTATGCCCTTTGCCTTTCTTCAGGCGCAACAGGTGAATTGGCTTTCCTGGGAGCAGGCTGCACTGCGCATGGAAAAATCTCCCCGAAAAATTATGGTGGACGTGTACACGGATTGGTGCGGGTGGTGCAAACGAATGGATGCGCAAACCATGACAGATCCTGCCGTGATCAAATGGCTAAATGAAAACTATTACGCCGTGAAAATGGACGGAGAAGGAAGAAAAGACATCGTTTTCAAAGGAACCACTTTTAAATTCATAGCAGAAGGTGCCCGCGGATACCATGAACTTCCCGCGCAGCTTATGGGCGGGAAAATGAGTTATCCGACGCTGATTTTTCTGAATGAAAATTTTGATATCATCCAACCCATTCCAGGATTTCAGCCACCGCTTGAATTAGAGAAAATACTGGCTTACATTGCCGGAAATCATTATAAAAATACCGAATGGGAAAAATTTTCGGCTGATTTTAAATCTTCCATCCCCCGGTAACCGCAGTTACCCAAAAGAAGCATCCGGGATTTTACTTTTGCAGAAAAAAACGTGAGAAAAGGATTTTTATACAGCGTGGCAAAAGACAAATGTCCCAGATGCAACGAAGGTGATTTGTTTGTTTCCAAAAATAGATATTCCTTAAAAAACATTGCAGCCATGCCCGATTGCTGTGCCGTTTGTGGACAGGATTTCAAAGTAGAGGACGGATTTTACTTAGGTGCCACCTACGTAAGTTATGCCATCACCGTAGCTTTTGCCGTTCCCTTTCTGGCTTTTGCCTACTTTGTATTCCGGCTGGATCTGGTTTGGATGCTGGCCCTCATGGGCATTTTTTTGTTGGCGCTCATGCCCCCTATCGTGCGCTTCAGCCGCTCCATCTGGATTAATTTTTTCATTTTTTATGATGAAGAATGGCCCGAACATGCCAAAAAACATCTGAATGTAAAAGAATAACAGTACCTTACCGATTAAATTAAACACGAATGAAAATAAGCTTCATGTGGGCCATGTTTGCCCTTCTCTCTACGGGTATTTATGCCCAGGACCTACGGGAAAACGGAAGTATTTTCGGGCGGGTGGAATCCAACGGGGATGTGCGCATCAACGGAAGCATCAAAGGCCGTTTTGAGTCTAACGGTGATATCCGCGTAAACGGCAGTATTAAGGGCCGTATTGAATCGGGCGGTGATATCCGCAAAAGCGGTTCCAACGTGGGCCGCCTAGAATCCAACGGAGATGTGCGCATCAGCGGGAGCATCAAAGGGCGAATAGAGTCCAACGGAGATGTGCGCAAAAATGGAAGTGTCGTGGGTTCTGCGAAAGGCGTGCGGCCGGAGTTTGCCGCCGTTATTTTTTTCTTTGATTTTTTCTCGTGGTAAAACACCTTCCCTTTGGCCAATTCTCCGCCGAAGTTGATCCGGCTCTTTCCCATACGGATGCTTGTTCGTATTTTTGCATAAATTGATTCCATCCGCATGGCCGAACAAGTTAAATATACCGACGACAACGTACGCACACTCGAATGGAATGAGCATATCCGGCTCAGGCCCGGTATGTACATCGGAAAGCTGGGTGACGGGTCTTCGCCGGATGACGGCATTTACATCCTGCTGAAAGAAATCATGGACAACTCGATTGACGAGTTCGTGATGGGCAACGGGAAGAAAATTGAAATTGAAATCAACGAAAAAACGGTCACCATCCGAGATTACGGACGGGGCATTCCCTTGGGCAAAGTGGTGGATTGCGTGAGTAAAATCAACACGGGTGCCAAGTACGACAGCGAAGCATTTAAAAAATCGGTAGGATTGAACGGAGTGGGTACCAAGGCGGTAAACGCACTTTCTACCTTTTTTTCCGTGCAGAGCGTGCGCGAAGGAAAATCCAAAATAGCCGAGTTTGAAAAAGGTGTAATCACCAAGGATGCTCCGGTAACGGCTGATGAACAGTCGAAACAGGGTACCAAAATCGTATTTGTACCGGATGAGGGCATTTTCCACAATTTCCGGTACCGGAAAGAGTACATTGAGAAAATGATCTGGAATTACTGTTACCTGAATCCGGGTCTGACCATCCTCTTCAACGGCGAGAGTTTCCGCTCAGATAACGGGTTGCTCGATCTGCTCAATGCCAATATTGACGGAGACGTACTTTATCCCATCATCCACCTGAAAGGAAAAGATATCGAGGTGGCTTTTTCACACAGCCACCAATACAACGAAGAATATTACAGCTTCGTGAACGGGCAGTTTACCCCGCAGGGCGGAACGCATCAGTCCGCCTTCCGCGAAGCATTTGCCAAAACAATCAACGGATACTTCAAAAAAGATTTTGCCCCCGAGGATATCCGCAACGGCTTGATAGCTGCCGTGAGTGTGAAAATAACCGAGCCGGTTTTTGAATCCCAGACCAAAACAAAGCTGGGATCCACCTACATGGAGCCGGACGGGGAAACGGTGCGTTCCTACATCGGCGATTTTATCAAGCGTGAGTTAGACAACTTCCTGCATCGCAACAAAGCGCACGGAGATTCCATGCTGGAAAAAATCGTAAGCAGCGAAAAGGAACGGAAGGAAATGGCCGGAATTAAAAAATTGGCGCGCGACCGGGCCAAGAAAGCCGCCATACACAACAAAAAACTGCGCGACTGCCGCACGCATTACAATACAAACAAAGAAGGCCGGCTGGATACCACGTTATTCATTACCGAGGGTGATTCGGCATCCGGTTCCATCACCAAGGCTAGGAACGTAAACACACAGGCTGTATTCAGCCTGAAAGGAAAGCCTCTCAACGTGTTCGGACTCACCAAGAAAATCGTGTACGAAAACGAAGAGTTCAACCTGTTGCAAAATGCGCTTAACATTGAGGATGGGATTGACGGACTCAGGTACAACAACATTGTTTTGGCCACCGATGCCGATGTGGACGGTATGCACATCCGCCTGCTGCTTATATCCTTCTTTCTGCAGTTTTACCCGGAGATTGTGAAGGCAGGGCATCTTTATATTCTGCAGACACCGCTTTTCCGGGTGCGCAACAAAAAGGAAACGCGTTATTGCTATTCCGACGAGGAAAGACAAAAAGCCATAAAAGACCTGGGCCCGAATCCGGAAATTACCCGATTCAAAGGTTTGGGTGAAATTTCACCAAACGAATTTTCCGGCTTTATCGGGGAAAGCATCCGTCTGGAGCCGGTACTCACTTCTAAAGATTTGTCCATCAAACAACTCCTGGCTTTCTACATGGGTAAAAACACGCCGGAACGTCAGGATTTCATTATAGAAAACCTGAAGGTGGAAAAGGATTTGGTGGAGTCCGAGTAAGGAACGTTTTTAAGATCAGTTTTTTACGATTCGCCGAGTCAGAGAACCTTTTGAACCACTAAGTTTAAGCAGATATACTCCCGAAGGCAAACCTGACAAATCGAAGGAATTTCCGTTGATGGAGATTTTCATCAGTTCTTTTCCGGCAATGTCATCAACTTCTGCCCGATCAAACGATCCGGCCGGATTTTGCACCAGATTCAAAATACCGTCATCGGTAGGATTCGGGAAAATACGCACATCCGCCTTTTCGGAGGCAAATTCCTGAACCGGGGAAAGAGCAGACCCATAGCGGATATTCAACACAGGCGCCAGTTCCGGATCGGTTCCGTTGCTAAAAACCATCGTCCCTTCCGTGGCGGCAGATGAAGAAAGTAAAAACTGCACATTTTGGCCAGTTTGAAGATAAGGAAGAAAACTCACAGGCAGATCTAGCCGAAGCCAATGTCCGTTGCCTGAGTTAGAACCGAAAAAACAAGGGGCGCCCGAAGCATCAGATACAACGGAAATATCCGTGGCCTCCACATCGGCAGAAGTACCGAAGTAGCCGGATTTTATTTTCAGCTGAAGGGTGGAAGACCCCACAGGATTAGTTCCGTTTAAGGATTCCCGCCGCAGGAAAATGGAGGCTTTGGCAATGCTGGTATCCGTCATTCCCGACAGACTGAAGGATAAGGCCGCCGAATAATCCGTTCCGTTTTCTTTGCCCAATTTGATTTGAGCAGATGTATTTCCGTTTTGACTCACTGATCCGCAGGTATTTCCCGAAGGTGCCAGAGCATAAAAGTCATCCATCAACATCTTGTGATAAAATTTACGGGTTTGATAGTCAATCAAATCATTAAAACCGGGTGCGGACAAATGGAAACAATCTTTTGTGATTCCATAATCGCGCATGGAATTGCGGGGCGAAGGATACTCCGGAAAGCCTGCGGGCAAAGGGGCGGTCAAGGCGGGATAAGTTCCGCCGGGAGCCACGCCGAGAGGCGCATTTTGTCCGAAGGTATATTGCATAAGGCCCGTACAGTTAATAAAATCCACCTGAGGATCGGTAAGGGTGTATGCCTCCACCTCAGCCGAAAATTCATTCAACAGATTATTGAGCTGAAGAAAGTCAGGAAACCCCATGCCTTCCCAGGTTCCGTAAAACGGGTGACTTGTCTGAAAGGGAGCAAAACTTTCCACAACTTCTTCAAAATTGGGATAGACATATCCGCTCCATAAAATCCGGATACCGGGTTTGGCACTTTTTATGAAGTCAATAACGGCCAAAAGTCGCTCCGAAACTTTGTCTTTCAGGGAGTCGGTCTGCTCTTGGGTAAAGTTCACATTCCAATCCCCCAGTACGTCATTTCCGCCTATGCTCAGGTGCACAACTTCGATACCGGGATTGGCATTCAGTTGGTTCACAATTTCCTGCTGCTTTGCCGCAGTCAGAAAATCATCCGTTTCGGCTCCGTTTTCGGCCAGCGTGAGATTGGTGAAATAGCGGTAACCTGAGTGGCCCCATTTATTAAACACATTGTTAATTGTTTGATCTACACTCATGAAAAAGGCCCAGCTGTCGCCCACGAGCAATACTTTATTTTCGGGAGTTTCCGGGCATTGGGCGTGCGCTTTTCCTGTTATAATCAGCAGAAAAAAGAAGAGTATGCGTTTAAAGTTCATGAGGTGTTTGTTTTTGTGGATGTAAAACTAATAATATTGTTATTCTGAACCATTTTAAACTAAATATTAATCTCTGTGATGATACGGTTCATTCCTCAGTATGGTGAATGCCCGGTAAATCTGTTCGGTAAAAAACAGACGGACCATCTGGTGGGTAAACGTCATTCTGGACAACGAAAGGGCTCCGTCGGCCCGCCTGCGTACGGCCGGACTGAATCCGAAAGGCCCGCCGATGATAAATACCAGCCGTTTATGGCCGGCATTCATGTATTTTTGAAGTTGTTCCGAAAATTGTACGGAATTCATTTCTTTTCCCTTTTCATCCAACAGGATAACCAAATCTGAAGGGAGTACGCGTTCCAAAATCAAAATCCCCTCTTTTTCAGTCAGTTTTGCGGGCTCAAAAATCTTTGGAGTCTGAATTTCCTCCAGCTTAAATCGCACATAATAAGATATCCTTTTTTCATATCGGACACAGAGTGTTTTTATCTCAGCATCATCTGTCTTAGAGGTACAGAGGACTAAAATTTCCATCGCATAAAGATATATTTTATCAAAAAATCAGGACATTTGGCAGACTTTTTGTGAAGGAAGTGGTACATTCGTTGCATCGTGCTTTATTGACATGAACAGGTTTTTTTATTTTCTCGGTCTTTTGATGCTGAATGCATCTTTCGGTTATGCTCAATGCACCGAAGCAATTCAGGCTTTAAAACTTTCTGATTCAAATGCGCTTGCGGGCCATTTTGCGGCCACGGTAGAGTTAACCATCGGAGAGAATGAGATTATTTACAGCAAGGAACAGGCAAAGCGCATGCTCGCAGATTTTTTTGCCAAAAATACGCCTGCCGTATATGAAACACGGCATAAAAATGAAGCCACTTCAAACAAATTTATTATCGGATCTTATAAAGGGAAAACGGGTATTTACCGCGTGTATGTCTCCTTCCATGCCGAGGCGGGGAAAGACTTTATACGCACCCTGAAATTCGAACGGGAATAGAGTTCATGTTTTGTTGATATTTTACCCTAATTTGTTAGAAAGCCGTTGGCGTGAAATGACTACCTTCGCATGCGAAAAATACAAGCCGTATGCCTCGCGAATCCAGCATCCATCACGTTCTTATCATCGGCAGCGGCCCCATTATTATAGGCCAGGCCTGCGAATTTGATTATTCGGGTTCCCAAGCTGCCCGATCCCTTCGCGATGAAGGAGTCGTGGTTTCCCTGATCAACAGCAATCCGGCTACGATCATGACCGACCCGGTCACCGCCGACCATGTGTATTTATTACCGCTTGAACCCGAAAGTATCATCCGTATCCTTGAGGAGCAAAAAATAGATGCCGTACTGCCCACCATGGGTGGCCAGACCGCATTGAATCTGGCCATGCAGTGTGAAGAAATGGGCATCTGGCAGGAATATGGCGTACGTATGATCGGGGTAGATATCCATGCCATTGAGACCACCGAAAACCGCGAAAAATTCCGCCGGCTGATGGGGGAAATCGGCGTGGGTGTTGCTCCCGCAGAAACCGCCAACAGCTTTTTGGAAGGAAAGGAAATTGCCCAGAGGATTGGTTTTCCGCTGGTAATTCGCCCTTCTTTTACGCTCGGAGGTACGGGAGGTGCCGTGGTTTACAAACGTGAGGATTTTGATGCTGCCCTTTCACACGGCCTTCAAAGTTCGCCCATCCACGAAGTATTGATTGACAAAGCCCTCATGGGCTGGAAAGAATATGAGTTGGAACTGCTGCGCGACAGCAACGACAATGTGGTCATCATCTGCACCATAGAAAACTTCGACCCGATGGGAATCCATACCGGTGACAGCATCACCGTAGCGCCCGCTATGACACTCAGCGACACCGTGTTCGAAGAGATGCGGAATCTGGCTATCCGGATGATGCGCTCCATCGGAAATTTTGCGGGGGGATGTAACGTGCAGTTTGCCGTTGATCCGGAAACGGAAGCCATCGTAGCCATTGAAATCAATCCGCGGGTGTCACGCTCCTCTGCCCTTGCTTCTAAAGCTACGGGATATCCGATAGCCAAAATTGCATCCAAACTGGCCCTGGGCTATCACCTGAACGAACTGAAAAATCCGATTACGGGAACATCCGCACTGTTTGAACCCACGCTGGATTATGTCATCGTGAAAATTCCCAGATGGAACTTTGATAAATTTAAAGGAACCAACCGCCGTTTGGGTTTTCAAATGAAATCCGTAGGTGAGGTGATGGGCATCGGCCGCTCCTTCCAGGAAGCACTGCAAAAGGCCTGCCAGTCGCTCGAAATCGGACGCAACGGCCTGGGTGCCGACGGTAAAGAGCTTACCGACCGGGACGAAATTCTGCATAGCCTGGAAAATGCCAGCTGGAACCGCATTTTTCACGTGTACGATGCCATAAAATTAGGAATTCCGATTTCTACCATACATAAGGTGACCAAAATCGACAAATGGTTCCTCTATCAGATTGACGAATTGGTACAGATTGAAAATACCATCCGGACCTATGGTGTGGATACCATCCCACGCGATCTTCTTTTGGTGGCAAAACAAAAAGGCTACGGCGACCGCCAAATTGCCCATCTGCTCAATTGCCTGGAGAGTGAGGTGTACAAAAAACGAGAAGAAGAACACATACAACGGGTTTACAAACTGGTGGATACCTGTGCCGCTGAGTTCGAGGCCCTCACCCCCTACTTCTACTCCACGTTTGAAGATGAGAACGAGAGCCGGGTCAGCGACCGTAAAAAAGTGGTTATTCTGGGCAGCGGACCCAACCGGATCGGGCAGGGTATTGAGTTCGATTATTCCTGTGTACACGGAGTGATCGCAGCCAAAGAATGCGGCTATGAAACCATCATGATTAACTGCAACCCGGAAACCGTGTCCACTGATTTCAATACGGCAGATAAACTGTATTTTGAGCCGGTATTCTGGGAACACATTTACGACATCATCAAATTGGAAAATCCGGTGGGTGTAATTGTGCAATTGGGTGGACAAACGGCACTTAAACTTGCCGAGAAACTTCACCGATATGGCATTCCGGTGATTGGTACATCCTTCGACTCACTCGACCTCGCCGAAGATCGAGGAAGATTCTCCACCCTGCTGAAAGATTTGGAAATTCCATATCCCAAATTCGGAACGGTAACCACTGCCGATGAAGCTCTGGATCTGGCTTCAGACCTTGGTTATCCTCTGTTGGTAAGGCCTTCTTATGTTTTGGGAGGGCAGCGTATGAAAATCGTCATCAACAATGAGGAATTGGAAGCCCACGTAATTGATTTATTCCGGCACTTCCCCGGAAACCGCGTGCTGCTCGACCATTTCCTGGAACGCACCATAGAGGCGGAAGCGGATGCCATCTGCGACGGAGAAAATGTGATAATCATCGGAATAATGGAGCACGTGGAACCCGCAGGTGTGCATTCCGGAGACAGCTACGCTCTTTTGCCTTCCTTTACGCTGGGCGATTTGGTGATTACACAGATAAAAGAATACACGGAACGCATAGCCAAAGCCCTTGGCGTTAAAGGACTCATTAACGTACAGTTTGCCATTAAGCACGACAAAGTGTATGTAATTGAGGCCAATCCGCGCGCATCGCGTACCGTACCTTTCATTGCCAAGGCCTACGGACAGCCCTACGTAAACTGGGCTACCAAAGTGATGCTGGGCCATGCCAAAGTCACGGATTTTAATTATGATCCCAAACTGGATGGATATGCCATCAAGGTTCCCGTATTTTCGTACGACAAATTTCCCGATGTGCAGAAAGAACTGGGCCCCGAGATGAAATCAACCGGCGAAGCCATTTACTTTATCAAAGACCTGCGCGATAAATATTTTAGAGATATTTATGCTCACCGAAATTTGTACTTAAGCCGATAAGCAATTATGTTCGGATTATTGAGAACCTTATTTTTCATCGGAATCATCTATTACCTGATTCGTTTTATCAATCGCGTGCTGATGCCCTATTTTCGGGCTGTTACGGAAATAAATGAACGACAGAAATCGAATGTGATATACCGGGGCAATCCATCCAAAAGTGAGCCATCCAATAGGCCCGATGGAGACTATGTAGATTACAAGGAGATAGATTAGTTATCTTCCGTTTGTAGTTTATTCCCTATGCTTTCAGGGCTTTTTGTTTTCTTTGTTATGTTTTAAAGTAAACCGTTTATGAAAATAGATAAACTTTTCTTTTGGGAATTGGGGATAAGCCTGCTGATCTGCCTGGCCGTATCTTTATTTTTTGTTTCTCCCGCCATGCAAGGCAAGCAACTCAAACAATTTGACATCCTTCAGTTTGAAGGCTCTGCCAAAGAAATTAAAGATTACCGCGAAAAAGGGGAGCAGATTTTATGGACGAATTCCATGTTCAGCGGCATGCCGGCCTACATCATCTCAACACCATACAAGGGAAATGTATTTACCCATATCCGGATTTTTCTGTTGAATTTGCTCCCCAAGCCCGCACCGCTCATTTTTTTACTCATGTTGAATTTTTTCATTCTTATGATATCCATCCGCACAGATCCCTGGCTGGCGGTTACAGGCGCTATTGCTTTTGCGTTTTCAACTTATTTCATCGTCATAATTGCCGCAGGGCATAACGCAAAAGTGGATGCCATTGCCTGGCTGCCCGGCGTATTGGGGGCCATGTACATCGCTTACAGAAGGAATCTTTGGGCAGGAGGGGCCTTGTTCGGATTACTTTTTGCCATGGAACTGAAGGCAAGCCATCCGCAGATGACCTACTATTTTTCTTTTCTAGCCCTTGCCTTCATTACAGGAGAAGCCTTTGGCATGCTGCGCGAAAAACAATTTCCCCGTTTTTTAAAGGCTTCCGCCCTGTTGGGTCTGATGACCTTTCTTGCGCTGGGAGCCAATTGGTCCTACCTGAAAACCACGAATGATTATTCAAAATACAGCATCCGCGGAAAATCTGAACTCGCTTCAGAAGCAGATAATAAAACATCCGGATTAGACCGTGACTACATTACCCAGTGGAGCAACGGAATTTCTGAGACCATGTCCTTTCTCATACCCAATTTCAAAGGCGGTGAATCGGGTGATATTTCAAAGAACACAGATGCATTGCAGGCCGTAAGCGCCAGAGAGCGCCGGATGCTTCAGGGAAATGCCTACTGGGGCGACCAGCCCTTTACCGGAGGTCCCGTATATGTGGGAGCAGGTATTTTTCTGTTGTTTATTTTTTCTCTTTTTTACTTTAAAGACCGAATGAAATGGCCGCTCCTGGCTGCATCCCTATTCCTTACCGTTATTTCCTGGGGACGGCACATTCCCTCTTTCACTAATTTCATGATGGATCATTTTCCCATGTATAACAAATTCAGGGCTGTTGCCTCTGCACTCATCATACCTGAATTGGTTGTCCCCTTGCTGGCTCTGGCTTCGCTGGCCGTTCTTATCAAAAACCGCGAATCATTTAATCAGCCGACGATTTTCATGGGCAAAACCATGCATTTTCATAACGGTCAGCTCTTTTTGGGAATTGCCGGAGGAATGGTCCTCCTTCTCGGACTGATGTTTGCCATTCCCAATCTGTTCAATAGCTTTTTTGCCAAGGGCGAATACGATGATATCATGGCCCAATTTATGCAGATGGGCGCTCAACCCGATCAGGCCGCAGAATACCTCGGCGTTTTGGAAACTGCCCGAATCGCTATTTTCCGCGCGGATGTTTTACGTTCTCTTTTGTTTGTGGTGCTCACTGCGGCGATGGTTTGGTCTTACGGCAAATTCGGATACCACAAATACCTGTTTGGTGCAGGCCTATTCCTGGTTACCGCATCCGATTTGATTACGGTGAACCGCCGCTATCTGAACGAAAACAATTTTGTAAACAAAAATGAATCGTTTAAAAAATCCATGGCTGATGTGGAAATTTTAAAAGACACGGATTTCAATTACCGGGTGGCCAATTTATCCGTCAGTACTTTTCAGGATGCTACTACTTCCTATTACCATAAATCCATTGGAGGATATCACGGAGCCAAACTAAAAAAGTATCAGGAAGTTATCGAAAAAGGCCTGTCTCCCGAACTGGAGCGCATGATTTCACTTATTCAAGCGGGCCCTGAAGGCGAAGAATTACAGAATTTACTAAGAAATATTCATGTGCTGAACCGGCTTAATACCCGTTATTTTATTCTTAATCCTCAAGGTCCGCCCATGCGAAATCCTTATGCAATGGGCAATGCCTGGTTTCCGCGGGAAATAATTTGGGTAAACAATGCCGACGAGGAGATGAACCGGATGCTTGCCCAAAATCCAAGGCAGGCTGCCGTAGTGGACAAAAAATTTGAGCAAATATTATCAGGAATCCAATCCGGGGAAGATTCCCTTTCCTCAGCTGAACTTACCGCCTATCACCCCGAAAAATTAACTTATCAGGTGAATGCTTCTGCAGACCGCCTGATGGTATTCTCCGAAGTCTGGTATCCAGAAGGTTGGTTTTGCTATATAGACGGGAAAGAAACGCCCTTGGCACGCGCAGATTATTTGTTCCGTGCGGTAAAAATTCCGGCGGGAAAGCATCAGGTTGAAATGGTTTTTGCGCCCCGATTCCGAACCGATGAAAATATCTCCCTCGCCTTCAGCCTTTCTTTACTGCTTTTTGCTTTGGGACTGCTTACCAAAGAGGCCCTTCCCTTTTTCAAAAAGTAACTTTAATTAAGGTTGAAAGAGGTCTTACTCATCACCTATTATTGGCCTCCGGCAGGAGGTCCCGGTGTGCACCGTTGGCTTCGTTTTTCCCGTTATTTTGCCGCAAATGGGTGGAAGCTCACCGTGTATTGTCCTGAAGACGCCGAATGGCCCGTGCTGGATAAGGAACTGGAAAAAGAAGTAGAACCCTCTTTAACCATCCTGCGCCGCCCCATTTTTGAGCCGCATAAATGGCTGGGTAAAAAAAATAATCCGAACAAAGGAGGTGCCTTCACCCATGAGGGAAAAGCCTCGCTGAAAACCCGTCTTATCATGTGGGTGCGGGGAAATTGGTTCATTCCCGATGCACGCCGGTTTTGGATAAAACCCTCCGTGCGTTTTTTGGAAAAACACCTGAAAAAGCATCCCGAAATTTCGGTGGTCATTTCTACGGGGCCTCCGCATAGTCTGCACCTAATCGGATCGGCCCTGCAAAAAAAATGCGGAATAAAATGGGTGGCCGACTTTCGGGATCCTTGGACGGGTATTGACTTTTACCGGGATCTGATGCCCGGAAAAAAGGCAGATGCACAGCAGCGAAAGCTGGAAAAGCAATGCCTTTCCTCTGCCGACGCGGTGGTGACCATAAGCCGTCACGTTGCCCTGGAATTGGAAGAGAAAGGAGGACGACGGGTAGAGGTGATTACCAACGGTTATCCTTTTGAAACCTTTGATCCGAAATCGGTTCCTTATGATCCATTTTTCACTCTGGCCCATTTTGGCTCCATGCCTGCATCGCGCAATCCGGAGGGGCTATGGAAGGAATTGGGGCTGCTGCTGGCGGAGTCCGAAATCTGGAGAAAAAACCTGAAAATAAAATTGACGGGGCCCGTGGATGCTTCCGTTTTCCAAACCCTGAAAAAACACCGGCTGGAAAATTATATGGAGCATATTCCGCAGGTTGCCCATGCACAAAGCATCCGCATGCAGAAAGAATCGGCCCTCTTGCTTTTGGTCGCCAATACAACCGGCGTTAGCAAAGGCACGCTCACGGGAAAATTTTTTGAATACCTGGGTGCCCGCAGACCGATATTGGCCCTGGGGCCGGTCGGCGGTGACCTGGAGGAAGCATTTAAACAGACCAACTGCGGATATTTTTTGGATTATTCAGATTATTCTGGAATCAGGAAAGCCCTGGAACATGCTTTTGAAGAATGGCAATCCCATACACTGTATGTGCACACGGAGGGACTTGACCTTTACAGTTCATCATCACTGGCAGCAAGGTATTGTGACCTGCTTAACCGCATCGCCACACCAACAGACTGATTGTATTTGCATGATTCCTGTGTAAAAACAGCCTCAATTGAGGCTCTTGTTCCGAAGCATATCGCATCCCAATTCCTTATCGCTTCTGATTTTACAAAAGTCTGGCGTATTTTTTTCCCTATGCCGCCCGGTAATTTTTGTATGTTTGATTTGAAATCCGCACGACTTTGGGCGTAATCGTCAAACAGGGAATTAAAGGCACCTTTTTCTCCTACCTCGGTGCTTTTCTGGGGTATGCCAACTGGGTATTTCTGCTGCCGCTTTTTATGAGCAAAAGCGAAATGGGCCTTGTGCGCGTTTTGATGGATTCCGCCGTGTTACTTTCCACCGTTTTCGGTTTTGGAATTCCCCAGGCCATCGTTCGTTTTTATCCCTTCGGAAGCAAAAATTTCTCCCGTGCATATTTTGCCACCTTCGCGTTTGTTGCGCTGGGAGCGGGCCTTTTTTTCATTCCGTTCTTCTTTCTCATCCGCAGCCCTTTGGAAATCTTTTTCTCTGAAAAAGCGCCCCTGTTTAACCATTATGTATTGGCATTGATTCCCATTGTGCTGTTCAGCATTGCCTTCGATTTTTTTGAAGCCATGAACCGCATACGGCTGAATATAACGGGGGGCATCTTTGTAAAAGAAGTCCTTTTTCGGTTGCTAATCATGCTTTTTATAACAGGCTACGGATTTAAGCTGTATGGAATCGACATGCTGGTGGGCCTTTTGGTGGTTTGCTATGGCACGCAGGCTTGTGCCATGGGCTATCTCTTTCTTACCCGGTGGTCGCCCGATAAAGGATCTTTATCTCCCACAATGCCTTCAAGGGAGCAGCTCCGTTATATGGTTCTGCTCTTTTTAGGTTCAGGCGGAACCATAATCGCCAATCAAATTGATTCAATCATGACAGGGGGATTGAAAGGGTTGGATTATGCGGCAGTTTACGCCATGGCTTTCTTTATGTCATCCGTGGTATTTATGCCTTCCCGTTCCCTAAACTCCATCTCTTCCTCCGTAGTGGCAGCCCACTTCAGCTCAGGCAATATGGAAGCCTTGCGCAGCATGTACAAAAAATCATCCATTCAGCTTTTTTTAATCGGCACTCCCATTTTTTTGGGTATTTGGCTCAACATGGACTTTATTTTTTCACTCATCCCGGAAGATAAAACCTCGGCATTGACTTTTGCGGACGGGAAATGGGTGTTCTTTATTTTAGGCATTACCCGCCTTTTTGATATGTTTCTGGGCATTAACGGAGTCATTCTGGTCAATTCCAAATACTATCTGTGGCATATGCTCACCATGCCCCTTTTGGCCTTGCTTACCATCATCACCAACCTCTTCTTAATTCCCCTGATGGGAATAAACGGCGCCGCTTTGGCTACCCTCCTTTCTGTGATGTGTTTTAATGCCGTACGTTTCCTGGTTATCTGGATTAAGCTGGATATGCAGCCCTTCACCCCGCAGAGCGCACAGGTTCTGCTGCTTGTTTTGGGATTGCTGGGGCTGAGTGTTCTTTTTTCTTTTCCCGATTATTACCTGCAGCTGGCCTACTCCGGTATCGTAATCGTTTTGGGTTTTTGTGTGCCCGTTTATCTGTTAAATATAAGTCCTGACCTGAATGATGTATGGCGCCGCATC
>JBIJBG010000102.1:0-7158 GCA_044345355.1 Flavobacteriales bacterium | reverse complement strand
AGTAATCCCCTTCCGCATATTTTTTATCTAAAAAATAAATCAGTGAAACCTGATTCTGTGTGGCCAATATGCGTGCAATTTCAATACCCATGGGCATGGCAGAAACCCACACCACGCTGTCCCTTCCGATTTTTAGTTTTCCTTTTATCGTATTTTCTCCGTTTTTCTTGGTTTTGATCTGTGCGCTGAATCTGATGTTCAGATTTTTGTAGGCGGGTTTGGTCTTTTCCAGGTGGGCAAAAAGGTCTGACGGCGTTTCCAGTTGCACCGTGGGGCCTGAATCGGTTACCGGTTTGGTGGTTTTACAGGCGAAAAAGAAAAGCAGTATTGCAGAAAGAAGAAGGAAAAAAAAGCGTTTTTTCATGGGTTCTTTTTTACAGGTTTTCAGCTTGTTTTTTTATCTCTCCGGCTTTCTGTATATCACCTTCGGCGGATAAGATGGATGCGTAAAGAATCAGTGCCCGTTTAATTTCCCCGCCGCCATTTTTCAGACATTGTTCCATCGCGGTGCGGGCTTCCCGCAGATTGCCGGTTTTTTGAAGTAGTTCGCTCCTGATGAGAAATCCTTCCGGCATTTCCTTTTCCAGTTTTATGGATTCATCAGCCTGTACAAGCGCTTTTTGCAGTTGTCCGTTCGCCGAAAGAAAGGCGGCATAATCTGCCCGGATAAGATAATCCGCCGGAAATATGCCAAGGGCTTTTTCAAAGAAATTTTCTGCTTCGGCAGGTTGACCTTTTGATGCCGAAAGAATGCCGATTGCAGCATAAAATTCAGCAGTAAGCTGCGGATTGTCAATTACCATTTCTTTGCCGTAGCTGATCGTTTCAGCGGCCTCTTCAGCCTTACCCAACTTATATAGCGCCAATCCTTTGTACAGTGAAATCTCGGGTTGTACGGGAAATAATTCCTCCGCTTCGGCCGTCAACCGGGAAAGCAAGGCATAATCCTCAACGCGTCTGGCCAATTGAAAACATTGCCTGAAAAAAATAAACTTCGCATTTTCTAAAGCCAATACCTTTCTGAAGGACGTCAATGCATCGCGCCACTGTTTTCGCTGCATAAAAAAATCCCCCCGTATCGACCAGCTTTTCGGATCTTCAGGATGAACTTCTGTCAGGATGCGGGTGAGTGTTTCTGCTTGTGTCGTGTATTCTACGGAATTTTTCACATCCTCCAACAGATCCAATAGAATCATCATTTTTTTATCCATCTCCACCTCAGGGTTTTCAAAAGCCCTTTCCAGATGAAAAAAGGATTTGGCCGGATCTCTTTCTTTTCGGTAAAAATCGGCCAGTGACAGATGAATTAGCGTATTGTCCGGATGATTTTTTACGATGAGTTCCAGCATTTCCAACGCTTTTTTCTTATCGCCTTTTGCATAATACACTTCGGCGGCCATTCCCGTAAAAAGGGATTCTTCAGGATATACGCTTTGCAGTTTCTCCAATTCCCGTAAGGCTTCCTGGTATTTTTTCATGGCCATGTAAAGCCGGTATTTTTCCAGATTGATTTCTTTGGTTACCCCGATCTGCTGTTCCACTTTCTCCAGCAAATCCATGGCTTCGGGGAGGCGTCCTTCCTCTACCAGAATAGAAGCCGCAGAAAGGGCATATTCCAAATCCTTGGGGTATAAATCAGCGAGTTTTTTGTAGGTTTCGCGGGCTTCTTTGTACATTTTCAAAAAGTCATACATTTCGGCCAGGCTCACCCGGTACCATTTGTTTTTGGGTTCCAGTTCCACCGCCCGGATGAAGGCAGGTAGTGCCTGTGAATATATCCCGTTTAAGGCGGAAAGTTCTCCGAATTCATAGTGGCCTGCGGCAATTTCCGGGTATTTTTTAACAAACCCCGCAAAAAGTGCCAGAGCGGTTTTGTGGTTACCCGTAATTTTTTCTTGAATCGCTTCAATAAAGAGGGCTTCTATATCCTGTCTGGTTTCGGAGAGTATTTCGGCAGTTGCCTTGCCCTTTTTGGTTTTTTGGGCTGAGGCAGTCATAGAGATGCAAGCCAATACCAACGAGGCTGTAAAAAGGAGGACGGGCATCTTTATATTCATGCGCAAGTTTACGAATTAAACGGAAAAACCGTGCCGGTTATGCGGATAGGCTTATTTTTGACAAGTGGAAAAAAAGATAGCCATCGTAGGTGCAGGCCTGGCCGGTTTATGTCTGGCTTACCGGCTTGATGAATTGGGAATACCTTTTGTATTGTTTCATTCCGAAGAATTGTCATGTTCTTCCGAAAAAGCAGCCGGGCTAATGAATCCCGTGGTGGTAAAACGTCTTTTACCCACTTGGCTTGCCGCAGAGTGTATGGCCACCAACCGGGAATTTTATCCCCATGCCGAGCGGCTCACGGGGCATCGTTTTTTCTCTGCGCTTTCAGTGCACCGGTTTTTTCCGAATGCCCTGTCTGTTCAGGAGTGGAAAGCAAAAATTTCGGAAGGCGGCATGCAGAATTATTTATCGGATACAACCTATGCCTACCGCCCCGATGTTTTTTATTCGGAAGAGTGGGGCGGGGGAGATATTTATGGCGCAGCTTCCGTAGATTGTACAGCATTTATCCTGGAGTCACGCCATTTTTTTAGTCAAAAAAAATGCCTGCGGGTGCAAACGGCACACTATGAGGAAATTTTGCCGGATACCGATTCGGTGACGGTATGCGGAGAAGAGTTCTCCCATCTTGTTTTTTGCGAAGGAATGGGCATGATGAAAAATCCCTGGTTCGGTTATCTGCCGCTCATCCCCACCAAGGGGCAGTTGATTTGGTTGGATATACCTGACCTTCCCATCGAAAAAGAAGTGATGAAAGGGGTATTTCTCGCTCCGCGTATGCAAGGCGGTTTTGTTTGCGGAAGTACCTACGAGTGGCAGTTTGATTCGGAGGAACCGACTCCTTCCGGTTTGGAAAAGCTGAGGAATGATTTAGAAAAAATAATCCATGTACCCTATAAGGTAAACAGCCATACGGCGGGCGTGAGACCGGCCTCGAAAGACCGACGTCCGTTTATGGGGAACCATCCAGAGCATTCCTCTCTTTTTGTATTCAACGGGCTGGGAACCAAAGGATACATGCTGGCGCCTTACCTGTCTATGAGGCTTGCCGAATACATGCTACACGGAAAACAATTGCCGAAAGAAGCGGATATACGCCGCCTTAAAAAATAAAAAATCCCTCCGAAGAGGGATTTTTTATTACAGACGTTCACCTCTAAAGGTGTTTAATGCCTGTACTTTACGGACTTGACTATCCGAGATCATTAAACACCTCCTTTCTTTTGGTTCGACATACCCAATTAACGATTTTCGGACAGATTGGTTTTTAATTCGGGGCGAATGGCGTATTATCATCTGATTTATCGGGAGTTATTTTTTTTTTGATTTAAAATGAGTTGATTTAAGCTACCATTTAACAAATCGGAAAGTGTGCTCTTCTGTTATTAAAAGGTACAATCCCGGTGCTAAACTTTCAACAGGAATCATCATTGCGTCTCCATTAATTGTGCCCTGTTGGAATTCGCGTCCCCACAAATCCAATATCCGGTAGTTTTGTAATTTACCCGCACCCTCAAGTGTGATCTGTTCCCGGACAGGATTTGGGTATAGGCGTATCTCTTTTATTTCGTGCATTGCCGTTGCTGCATAGAAATCTTCTTGTCCGCAGCTTCCCGCAAAAATGGCTTGGTTGTTAAACCGGTCTTGGGCCGGTATTGATGAGGTATTTATAGCATTTGGCGGTCCGATTTTTCCCCATTGGTATTCTTGCACGAACGTTGGCCTTGAAGAATAATAATAACTGATGTCTGACACGTTTTCGGTGCCTGCGGGCGATATGGTTCCCTTATTGTTATTGCCATAGGTGAATTGGTCATTGCCGAGTATGTTATAATTTACCAGACTGTAGGGAATGGCATTATTGGTGATTTCATTGGCTATGAAATTCTGTGAAGGACTCGTGTTGTCTGAAAAAAATATACCGTACAATTCGGCTCTGTTTCTCAAAAAGGTGTTATAAGGTCCGTTTGCCCCGTGCGAATTATCAATGACTATGTTTTGCACCACATTATTTTCAAAGAGGTTTGCATACACATAGTTTCCGTGAAGTACGAGTTCTCCCGCCGAATTTCCACTGATGAGCGGATTTGCATTTATCCAATACGGATCAGTGGAGTAATTAAAGGCGCACACATTTCCGTTGGCTCCGGCCTGCAAGAGGATGCTGTGCCTTAGGCGCTTAAATACCGAATTTTCAATGAGACATTCATTGGTGGTAAAATGCATCACCACACCATAGCCTCTTCCACCTCCTCCATATTCAAAGGCATCGTGCAGGTAACATTGCTCTATTTTTGAGTTGGTTACGGAAGCCAGCTCAATGTGGGCAAAGGTGGTTTTGTTTGATTCAATGCCTGAAATCCAACAATTTTCTGCATAGTTAAAGTGTATTCCTGAGGCTTGTTCGGGTGCCGTATTGTCTATGCGTTCCATGGAAAAACACTGAAGACCGATATTCCGTTTCATGTTAATCCGAACTGCTTTCGGCAGGCGGTTCAGGGGATAATCTAATCGTAATTCGCTTGCCAGAAACAAAGTATCTGCACGAATGCTGTCAATTTTTGCCAGCTGTCCTACCGTGTTGAGAGCCCATGAGGAGGTCACCCAATCGGCATCCTGTTGTTGGATGCGTATCCATTGTCCGGGCAGAAATATCCCGGCATTGGTGATTACGATTTTGTTCGAGCCCTTGGCGGCAGGCAACAACAGCGAACTGCTGTCGGACGGGATTACATTTCCGATGGCCTGAATGGCATGACCCGTTCCTCCTAAATTAAAAATGAAATGGGTTTTCGAAACTCCTTCTCCCGAAATCAGACAGTTCTCGGGCAGGTTAACGGTTTCGGTGAATAAATAATTCCCCTGTGGGAAATGTAGGTGAATGCCGTTGGAGTCATTCAATTGCAAAAGGCTGTCTACAATCAGATTTACGGATGTTGCCCCATCGGCAACCGCTCCTTCTTCAAGTACGTTATACAAGGTAAATTCTGACGTACTCGTGTCGGTTAATCCCGCCTGTGTCCAGTTCACCGATCGGCTTTCGGGCAGTATCTGGGCAAATCCCTGAAGGGACACCACGCAAAAATAAATCCATAAATTTTTCATAGTACGGGCTATTTTTTGGAAAAGGTCTTAGTTCAATCTGATCCCAAAAATGCGGAAAATAGCTTGTCTTTTAAAAAGGAAAAATAAAAATTATCCTGCCTGAACGTGCAAATTGCAAAAAAAATATCCCCAAACAAAAAAGAAATGGTAAACGTTTATACCCAAACCGCGTAATAATCAGGTTTCGGCGTGATTTAAAACCACATGAACGGCAACTCAGGTTCACGAAAAGGGGAGTTCGGCGAACCTGTCTTACGCCACCGGGCGAATCACGAAAAGAGCTACCTGGTTTAAGCGTCTATCTTGGCGTACTTGGCGTTTTTCTCTATGAATTCCCTGCGTGGGGGAACCTCGTCACCCATCAGCATGGAGAATACATAATCCGCTTCCGCGGCACTTTCAATGGTTACCTTACGCAACGTTCGACGGGCCGGATCCATGGTGGTTTCCCAAAGCTGTTCCGCATTCATTTCTCCCAAACCTTTGTAACGCTGAACGTTTACGTTGGATTCTTTGCCTTCGCCGGCGAAATCTTTGATGGCGGCATCCCGCTCTGGTTCATTCCAGCAATACCTTTGGTTGTTTCCTTTTTTTACTAAATAGAGTGGGGGAGTAGCAATATACACATGGCCTCGTTCCACCAATTCTTTCATGTACCGGAAAAACAGGGTAAGCAGCAGCGTGGTAATGTGGGAACCGTCAATATCGGCATCCGTCATGATGATTACCTTGTGATAACGAAGCCGGTCCAGATTCAGGGCTTTGCTGTCTTCCTCAGTGCCAATGGACAAGCCCAGCGCGGTGAAAATGGTTTTGATTTCCTCATTTTCCAAAATTTTATAGAGCAGCGCTTTTTCCACATTCAGGATTTTTCCCCGCAATGGCAGGATGGCCTGAAATTTTCGGTCGCGGCCCTGTTTGGCAGTTCCGCCCGCGGAGTCACCCTCCACGAGGTATATTTCACACAATTCGGGATTTCTTTCCGAACAGTCACTCAATTTACCGGGCAGTGACGTGCTGTGCATTTCTCCCTTCCGCTGCACCATTTCTCTCGCTTTGCGCGCGGCATGGCGGGCGGTGGCTGCCAGAATTACCTTATTCACGATGGTTCTGGCTTCTTTGGGATGTTCCTCCAGGTAGTTCTGAAGCATTTCTCCTACGGCCTGATCCACGGCACCCATCACCTCGTTATTTCCCAGTTTGGTTTTGGTCTGCCCTTCAAACTGGGGTTCGTGTACTTTTACCGAAATAACCGCCGTTATTCCTTCACGAAAGTCGTCTCCGCTGATTTCAAACTTCAGTTTTTCCAGCATCCCTGATTTTTCGGCGTAAGCCTTCAGGGTACGGGTAAGTGCCCTGCGGAAACCGGCCAGGTGGGTTCCCCCTTCGTGGGTGTTGATGTTGTTTACGTAGGAATGGACATTCTCATTGTAAGAGGTGTTGTAAGTCATGGCCACTTCCACGGGAATGCCTGTTTTTTCCGTTTCCAGGTAAATAGGATCGGGAATCAGTGATTCACGGGTTTTATCTATGTATCTTACAAATTCATTCAATCCGCCTTCGGAATAAAAGATATCGTTGCGGAAAGTTCCGTTTTCATCGGTTTCCCGTTGGTCGGTAAGGGTAATGTTGATGCCTTTATTTAAAAAGGCCAGTTCCCGTAAACGGCCGGCCAATGTGTCGTAGGAATATACGGTATGGGTAAAAATGCCTGCATCCGGCGTGAAGGTTACATGGGTACCGCGTTTTTCTGATGTTCCTGTTTCTTTTACGGAGTAAAGCGGTTTTCCTATTTGGTATTCCTGCCGGTACGATTTTCCGTCCCGAAATACATCTACCGTGAGGTGTGTGGATAAAGCATTTACACAGGAAACACCGACTCCGTGCAAACCTCCTGATACTTTATAGGAGTCTTTATCGAACTTACCCCCCGCGTGAAGCACGGTCATCACCACCTCCAGGGCCGAGTTTTTTTCCTTGGGGTGAAGATCCACG
>JBIJBG010000292.1:0-2726 GCA_044345355.1 Flavobacteriales bacterium | reverse complement strand
AATAGCCTGATGCAGTCCGTCTGAATACCGGCGTCCTTCCATAATACGGCCTGTCTGCTCATCCACGATTTTTACTTTCCCCTCAATGATTACATAATCCACATCCTTTTCAAAAAGGGCATAAGCCTTCAACAATTGATTTACGGAGTGGATGCGCTCGGTTTTAATGGAATACTCCCGGATAATTTCGTCTTTGCGGCGGGCTTTTTCTTCTTTGTTGAGGTTTTCGCCGTCCAACTTATGCAGGGAAATATTAATGTCCGGGATGATGAAAAACTCGGGATCTCCCGTGTTGTCTGTAATCAATGAAATGCCTTTATCGGTCATGTCCACCGAGTTGTTTTTCTCATCGATGACAAAAAATAATTCGTCATCAATTTTGTGCATTTCTTTGGACTGATCCTGAAGGTAAACGTTTTCCGTTTTTTGCAATACGGCACGCATGCCAGGTTCACTCAAAAATTTGATGAGAGCGCCTGTTTTAGGTAATCCGCGGTAGGCGCGCAACAGTTTTTCTCCGCCTTGTTTCTCTTTTTCTTTATCGCCCCCGCTTTCTGTGAGGAGCTTTTTTGCTTCGGATAATTCTCTGGTTACCAATTGTTTTTGGTGGTGAATCAGTTTCTCTACTTTAGGCTTGAGCGCATCAAACTCATGGTGTTCGCCTTTGGGGGTAGGACCCGAAATGATGAGCGGGGTACGGGCATCGTCAATAAGTACGCTGTCCACCTCATCCACGATGGCGTAATTGTGCTTTCGTTGAACCAGGTCTTCCACGGAACGCGACATATTATCCCGCAGGTAATCAAATCCAAACTCATTGTTCGTTCCGTAGGTAATGTCGCATAAATAAGCGGCCTGCCGCTGCGGTGAGTTGGGTTGATGCTTATCGATGCAGTCAATGCTAAGTCCGTGGAACTGGAAAAGAGGGCCGTTCCATTCGCTGTCGCGTTTGGCCAGGTAATCGTTTACCGTTACCACATGAATTCCCCTGCCGGGAAGTGCATTCAAATAGATAGGCAAAGTACCGACCAGCGTTTTTCCTTCTCCCGTGGCCATTTCGGAAATTTTTCCACGGTGCAGAACAACACCACCCATAAGCTGTACATCGTAGTGAACCATGTTCCATACCACGTTATTTCCCGCAGCGTTCCAGCTGTTTTTCCAGATGGCCTTGTTGCCGCTGATGCTGATAAAGTCTTTACCGGAGGCGGCCAGCTGCTGGTCGAAATCAGTGGCTGTGACTTCCAGAGTGGCATTTTCCGTGAAGCGCCTGGCGGTTTCCTTCATTACGGCAAAAACGGAGGGGAGAAGCTGCTCAAGTACTTCCTCAATCTTTTTGGTGATGGTTTTTTCCAGCCGGTCAATTTCTTCAAAGATCTTCTCATTTTCCCTGGCTTCCTCATATTTATTGGCTTCCGCACGAATTTTGAGCTCCTTTATTTTATCGGTTTCCTCTTGTATATATTCGGCAATGCGGGCTCGAAATTCAGTGGTCTTTTCCCGAAGTTCATCATGGGTAAGGGAGGCCAGCAAGGCATATTCTGCCTGTATTTTATCTACGATAGGCTTAAGTTCGCGTACATCGTTGGACGATTTGTCGCCCACAAAAACTTTCAACAGTCTGGAAAGGACACTCATAATTCGTTGTTTATACTCAAATATCGGAGAATCTAACAAGAATCAGACCTCCTTAAAAAGCAGACAAAGATAACCCAATAATCCTTTTTTTCGGATGTATTCGGGTTATCTTTGCGTCAAAAAGTCAGACTTTACCGGGGAATCGCTTCCTTAATACTCGTCTTCGTTAAAGAAGAAATCGTCTTTGGTAGGGTAATCGGGCCAAATATCTTCAATGGATTCGTAGGCTTCGCCTTCATCTTCCATTTCCTGAAGGTTTTCTATCACCTCTAAGGGAGCGCCTGACCGCATGGCATAATCAATGAGCTCGTCTTTGCTGGCCGGCCAGGGCGCATCTTCCAGGTATTGCGCCAGTTCAAGTGTCCAATACATAATTTTTTGCGTTTTAAAATGTGATTCAAATCGCTACAACCAAAAATCAAACAAAAATAGTTTTACCCATTTTTTGTTCAGGAGCGCAAAGGTAATTTTTTGTCTGATTTTCCAACATTCTGTGAAAAAAAATCATAAATTGTTGATTTTCATAATGCAGCAATCATTCTTAAAGTGATTTTCCGATCAATTTATTCTTTGTACATACAACGGACAAAAGGAAAAGTCGCTCATTGGCTTACTTTGTTCCGCATTTTTAACATCCAAAAGATTGGCCTACCTTTGTTCAATGATGAAACGAATTGCCGTATATCCGGGAACCTTTGATCCGGTAACCCGTGGTCATGAAGCGATGGTCTTGCGTTCTCTTCCCCTCTTTGATGAAATCGTGGTGGCCATCGGACATAATGCGTCCAAGCCCCAATCGGGTCATTTTACCTTGGATCAGCGGCTGGGTATGCTTCGCGCCGTTTTTGCCGGAGTGGAGGGAGTTTCCGTGCAAGCATACGAAGGTCTTACCACCGAGTTTTGTAAAACGGTGGGGGCCCGTTTTATTTTACGGGGATTGAGATCATCCACCGACTTCGAGTACGAGAGAAATATTGCCCAGGCAAACAATGCCCTGGATCCTGAAATTGAAACTGTTTTCATGATTTCCTCTCCGGGGCTTTCCGCTATCAACAGCAGTATCGTGCGCGATATTCTTCGCCATGGAG
>JBIJBG010000190.1:0-4442 GCA_044345355.1 Flavobacteriales bacterium | reverse complement strand
TACACACCGGCTTTCGCATTCTCCCGTTAAAGAACCGATGCGTTTACTTTTTTCGTCGCTGTTTCTTTGTTTGTCTTTGTTTCCTGCAATAGACAGCTACGGCCAGTTCGTCACCGTTCGTGTGGAAAATGTGCCCGCCCGCGTGCAAAGGATGTATGCACTCACCTTTGCCGATTATATTTCTTTGTCTCCTGTTTATCTGCAGGAAACAGCCCCTCAAAGCGGTTCCGCGGAATTATCATTTAAGCTGGGCAAATTTTCCTGGGTGCGACTTGCCGGAGGTGGAGCACAGGTTGATTTTATCGCAGTACCGGGAACGGCTTACCACTTCTCGTTTGCGGAGGATGAAAGGAAGAAACCCTATTTTCTCCGAAATAATGAGCAATTGCCCCTGTCAGATCCAAACCGCTTTACGGATTCGCTGAACGGTCTGATTAATACCTATATTACTCAGCACAATACGTCATTATACATGGGCTCTTTGGCAAAAAGAACTGTCTTTTTCTGCGACTCACTTGCGCGCGTATTTTCGTCTTATTCAGAGCCGCTTTTTGAGACATACCTTGCCTTCCGACTGGATGAACTCCGACTTGTTTCCCGTGTTTTTTCAGATCAGGCTTTTTTTGCCTCCCGCATAAAAAATGCGCCGTTTACTCCTGAAAATCCGGATTATGCCTATGCCTTTTCTGAAATATATAAGGGGAGGTTGCGCGAACTTCTGCTTCGCAAAAAAATGGAGCCGGCAAAAGCACTTATCAATGGTTTTCAAGGGCATGATACGCTCATGAAATGGCTATCGGCCGATTTTTACTATCCGAATAATGCAGTAGGAGAGGGAGCTGTACTTTTCGGCCTTTCCGAATTGTGGTTTGATAAAACGTACAACCGCGATGCACTGTTGTTTTTATTTTCCCGCTTTGCAGATTCATCCTCCCACAAAACCGTGCGTTCCCTGGCTGCGCGAATGAATCAAAAATGGCGTGAACCCCTCCCCGGAGATCAGGCTCCTTCTTTGGCTTTAACGGATGCGGGAGGAAATGAAACGGAAGTGCCGGTTCAGTTCAAAAGACCTGTTTATCTTTGTTTTTTTGATCCCGAATCGGAAGTGACCCATTCTGAACTGGCTGCGCTGAACGAGCTGAAGAAAAAGTGGAAAGACAGATTGATTCCCGTAGCGGTTTTAATCAACGCCGGTAAGGAAAAACTCCTGAGTACCCGAAATGGCTTGAGACTTACGTATGACGTATTTTTAAATAAGGAATTTTCCGCATTGGGTGATTTTCGACTCAAAAATGACTGCACCTGTATGGTATTATCTCCTGACGGAAAATACATGATGCCCAATGCCCCCTTGCCTTCGGAACGGGACGCCGAATCAAAATTGGCGCCGTTTACCCGATAGCATCGGCAACACTTGAAATTTGTTTTTTTGTCTAACCGCCTTTTGGTTAACTTTGCTTACAGATAACGTGCAGCACATGTATAAATACGGCATTCTTTTTTTTGTATCCTTATTCTCCACCGGTGTCTTTTCCCAATCACGCCTGAACGGCTCCTTTGATTACGGGGTATTCAAAACTACCTTGGGCCAGCCTTATGTGGAAGCCTATTACAGTATTTTCGGGGGAACGTTCGGGTATTCGGCTAATCAGGATGGTACGTATTCGGGTGAATTGGAAATAACTCTTATCGCCACGGTTGACGGGCAGATAAAATGGTTTGATAAATACAACCTGTCTACCGGGAAAATAGCCCCGAAGGATACAGCCGGCATTTCAATGCTTGATTCCAGAAGGTTTTCGGTGCCTGAAGGTAAATTTCGCTTCGATATGATTATCCGGGATAAGCAGGCTCCCGAGACTAACTTTATCGAATATGCAGATAGCATTCAGGTGTATTTTCCCGCAGGAAAACCGCAGGTATCCACTCCGGTTTTGGTCAATAAATACAAGGCATCCCAAGAGGAAAATGTGTTTTCCAAGTCGGGCTTGGATATCTTTCCCAATACCACCGGTTTTTTTGCCGGGGAAGATTCCCTAATGGCTTTTTACACGGAGATTTATAACACCCAGGATTTCTTTGGCGAAGGCGAGCGGTTTTTACTTTTTCACCAACTGAAAAATTATGAAACGGGTGCCGAAATGCTCAGTACACAAGGACTGAATGTGATGCAGGTGAAACCGGTTTGCGGAGCTGTTTTTCCCATCAGCCTGAAAAATGTACCCCCGGGAAATTATCTCTTGGAGGTGGAACTGCGCAATAAGCTGAACGAGCCTGTAACCAAGGTGCAGCGCCTTTTGCAGCGGGGCGGAAAAGTAAACGAAGCCCTGGTGGAAGATCTATCGCAGGTAAGTACCGATTTTATGGCTTTTGTAGAGAATACAGATTCACTCGTAGAATTTATCCGCTGCCTCAATCCGATTTCACCGGCCAAGGAGCAGACATTCGCAAAAAATGTAATCAGGAGCGGAGACAAAGAGATGATGAAAAAGTACATTGTTTCTTTTTGGATGCGCAGGAATCCCTCAGAGCCTCAGAAAGAGTGGATGAAATACAAAGCGCAGGTCATTTTGGCCCAAAGGCTTTTCGGCGCCCAATACCTGAAAGCCTATAACACCGACAGGGGGCGTGTTTTTCTGCAATATGGTCCACCTAACGTCAGATCCGAAAGGCCTAATGAACCCTTCGCCTGGCCTTATGAAATCTGGCAATATTACGAACTGTACAATCCCATTTCCGAAATGCGCCAAACCAATCGCACGTTTGTTTTTTGGAACAGGAATGCCGCGTCGAATAATTATGAGCTGCTCCACAGCGATGCTATCATGGAACAGAAAAATGACCGTTGGGAAATGGTGTTATACAATCGCGGAAAAGGAACTACTGATATCGACCAACGATCTCCTGGAGATTTCCAGGGTGGCTGGAGTAGAGATATTTTTGTTAATCCCAGATAAGTTGATTTGGGTTACTGCTTATCGGGACTTCTTCTTTTTCTTCTTATTTTGAAGCTTCTCAAGTTCCTCTATTTCTTTTAACATGCGTTGTAATTCTTGCTTTTCAGGAAGCGATTGTTCTACCGTGTATTTGTAATCAGATTTGTCAAACAGGAGGCGGTCAATCTTTCCGCCTAGCAGATCCTCGATATCTTCCAGCAACGGCTTTTCTTCCTGACTGCAGAAGGAAAAAGCTTCGCCCCGCTGATTTCCTCTTCCCGTGCGGCCTATCCGGTGCACGTAATTTTCTCTGTCTTCCGGCAGGTCGTAGTTGAATACATAGCGTACACCCTGAACATCTAATCCTCTTGCCGTTACATCAGTGGCTATCAGAATGTGAAATTTGCCCTGTCTGAAATCTTCCAGAGTGGCTATCCTTTCGTGCTGGTTTTTGTCACCGTGCAGAGTGCGTGTAATTATACCCACGCGGTCCATCGCTTTGGATACACGTTCTGCTCTTACTTTGGTTCGTACGAAAACTAAGATCTTTTGGTCAGGATGATTGAGTATAAAACGTTCCAGAAAAAAACGCTTATCGTCCTGCGCGATAAAGGCCACGAAATGCCTTACGTTGCGAGTTACCGGATCTCTGGGTGATATCTGAATGCGTATGGCATTCCGGCTGATGAGGGAGTAGGCTAATTTTTTGATTTGTGCATCCAGCGTAGCGGAAAAAAAGAGGGTCTGCCGTTTTTGGGGCAGGTATTTCAGCAAATCACGGATGTCTTTGATAAATCGTTTATCGAGCATGCGGTCGGCTTCGTCGATGACAAGCCACTCCACATTGGAAAAAGTTATAAATCCGCGTGAAGCGAGATCAAATAAACGGCCGGGAGTAGTCACCAGTATTTCAGCACCTCGTGTAAGCCTTTTAATCTGGGGTTCTTCCTCCACTCCTCCGAAAAGGCAAATTGTTTTTACAGGGGTATGCCTCCCCAAAGTTTCAAAAACGCCTGCAATCTGCAGTGCCAGTTCGCGTGTGGGAACCATTACTACGGCCCTAATGCCCTCGTGGCCTTTTTTTTGAAGGCGATACATGATTCTATCCAACAAGGGAATGGCAAAGGCTGCCGTTTTGCCTGTTCCCGTCTGTGCAATGGCCAAAACATCCTCTCCCGCCAAAATCGCCGGAATGGACTTAAACTGTATATCCGTAGGACGATTTAATCCCGCTTCGGATAATCCCTGCATTAATGCCGGAAATAATCTTAAATCTGTAAATTTCATGCCTGAGGCAAAGGTAACCGGGTTTTGGTATCTTTACCCTCATGGTGTGGTATTTATCCTAATTGCTTTTTTCCTGTTTACGTATAGACACCTTATGCAAAATAAAACGAAAAATCCACAAGGTTTGGTTTCTTTGGAAAAGCGCTACAATACAAAGAAAAATGCTTTTCTGATTATTTCTGTTTTGTTGGATGGGGTAGGTTTACTTTCGTATTTCGT
>JBIJBG010000001.1:0-62295 GCA_044345355.1 Flavobacteriales bacterium | reverse complement strand
GGAAGTGACATGGTCCAGCCATTCTCCGTTGTTCAGATACCAATCCACTGTTTTTTCAATACCCTGCTCAAAGGTAACAGAAGGCTGCCAGCCCAATTCCTTAGTAAGCTTCGTGGCGTCAATGGCATAACGATGGTCGTGTCCGGGGCGGTCTTTTACAAAAGAAATCAACTTTTCCGACTCGCCTTCTGCACGACCCAACTTAGCATCCATCGTTCGGCAAAGCGTTCTTACCACTTCAATATTCTGCTTTTCATTCAGGCCGCCGATGTTGTACGTTTCTCCTGATTTTCCCTGATGAAAAATAACATCTATGGCGCGGGAATGATCTACCACAAACAACCAGTCACGCACATTATCTCCTTTTCCATATACGGGGATGGGCTTTTTGTTTCGGATGTTATGAATGACCAGTGGAATCAACTTTTCGGGAAAATGGTTCGGACCATAATTGTTGCTGCAGTTGCTGAGGACTACCGGAAATCCGTAGGTGTTGGCATAAGCCCTCACAAAATGATCAGAAGATGCCTTTGATGCGGAATATGGACTTTGTGGATCATATGGTGTGGTTTCTGTAAAAAAACCGGTCTCGCCCAAAGAACCATAAACCTCATCGGTACTTACGTGATAAAAACGTTTGTCGGCATAATTTCCTTCCCAGATTTTTTTGGCAGAATTGAGCAGGTTGACTGTTCCGAGTACATTCGTTTTTACAAAAGCCATGGGGTCCTCTATAGAACGGTCCACGTGGCTTTCTGCCGCCAGATGAATAACTCCGGATGGCTTGTATTCTGAAAAAAGATAGTCCAGTTTTTCCTGTTCGGTGATGTCCGCTTTTTCAAAATGGTAATTAGGCTTTTGATCTATATCCCGGAGGTTTTCCAGATTGCCCGCATAGGTCAATGCATCCAGGTTAACTATTCTATACTGCGGATAACGGGTAACAAAAAGCCGCACTACGTGCGAACCGATAAACCCGGCACCACCGGTGATAAAAATAGTTTTTTCCATGATTAAAGACTCCAATAATCAAAATCCGAATTCCAGCCTGACCGGCGGTAAAGCCCTTTCAGGTCGGCGAGTATGCCTTTTGGGGTCAATATCGCACGAAAATCATCCGCCTGCATAGTTAAATAATCGGAATGAGAAACAGCCACTATCACGGCATCATATTTTCCATTTATCCCAGATGCCAGCGCAAAATTATACTCATGTTCAAACTCCTCCGGGGATGCGAAAGGATCAACGGCCTCCACCTGCACATGATAAGACTGTAGCTCCTGAATCACATCAATTACCTTGCTGTTGCGAATGTCGCTTACATTTTCTTTGAAGGTGGTTCCCATGACGAGAATACGACTTTGCTTTAATACGGCATCCTTTTGTATGAGCTTTTTCACCACCTGACGGGCCACGTGAGCTCCCATGTAATCATTAATCTCGCGCCCTGATAGAATAACCCTGGCATGATATCCTTCCTGCGCTGCTTTGTGCGTGAGATAGTATGGGTCCACCCCGATGCAATGCCCCCCCACCAAGCCCGGGAAAAATTTTAAAAAATTCCACTTCGTTCCAGCGGCCTCCAATACATCAAACGTGTTGATTCCCATTTTTCCGAAAATAATAGACAACTCGTTCATCAAGGCAATGTTCAGGTCGCGCTGGGTGTTTTCGATAATCTTGGCCGCCTCTGCTGTTTTGATGTTGGGTGCACGATGTACCCCTGCATCAACGACCAATTCGTAGGTTTTGGCTATGATTTCCAATGATTCTACACAGCAGCCCGAAACAACCTTGGTGATTTTGGAAAGGGTGTGTTCTTTATCGCCCGGATTAATCCGCTCGGGTGAATAACCCACTTTAAAATCTTGCGGGAAGCTAAGGCCGGAAACCCGCTCCAATACAGGGATACAATCCTCTTCCGTACAACCCGGGTAAACCGTGGATTCGTACACGACATAGTCTCCTTTTTTAAGCACCTTTCCTACAGATTCGGATGCTTTGATAAGCGGGGTAAGATCGGGGCGATTGAAAGAATCTATGGGCGTGGGAACGGCCACGATAAAAAAGCGGGCCTGTTTCAATACCTCGAGAGAGTCGGTAAATTCTATATCACACCCGGTAAATTCAGATGGGTCAAGTTCATTGCTCGGGTCTATCCCATGGCGCATCATTTCCACACGGGAAGCGTTTATATCGAAGCCTATAACGGATATTTTGCGGGCAAATGCCAGGGCTATCGGCAGGCCCACATAACCCAAGCCTATAACCGCCAATTTTTCTTCTTTGGCCAAGAGGGAAGAGTAGAGGTTGTTCATGGGTGGTGTTATTGTGCTTGATTCGTTAATGGCGAAGATAGTATTTTTTGAAGGATTTTCGGCGAACTAGCGTTGCTGATAAATCCGTTCAATAATATCCACCACCTTGAGGCCCTCCAGGGCATTTGTAGTGGCAGAGGTGTTTCCGTTCAGTGTATTCACCACATTTTCGATTACGTGATGATGATTGTTTGCCGAACCCTTATATGCTCCGTAATCGTTTGCCGGTCCCGTGGGTTCCAGTTCCGGCATCTCATAATTTTGAATATGGCAATACTCCACCTTCTCCATATATTGACCACCCACTTTGATACTTCCTTTTTCGGCGACGATAGTCATGCTGCTTTCCATATTGCAGTCCCACACGGCCGTACTGTAATTTAAGTTGCCCATGCCTCCGTTAACAAAGTCAAAAGAAACCATTCCGGAGTCTTCAAACGCGGTAAGGTCTTTATGATTAAAGTCGGCAAAGCGGCCTTTGATATCGCGGATATCGCCGAAAAGCCAATACATGATGTCTATAAAGTGGGAGAACTGGGTAAAAAGTGTACCTCCGTCTAAATCGGGAGTTCCCTTCCATCCGCCTTTTTTATAGTAGCGCTCATCCCGGTTCCAATAGCAGTTGATCTGCACCATGTATATTTCGCCCAAAACACCAGACTCTACAACCGATTTAAGCCATTTTGCGGGCGGGGAATAGCGATTCTGCATCACGGCAAAAACACGCCGATGCATTTCAAGCGCTTTAAAAATAACCTGTTCACACTCTGCCTTGGAAAGCCCCATTGGTTTTTCCACAACTACGTGGCAGCGGTTTTCCAAAGCCTGTATACTTTGTATTGCATGAAGCCCGTTAGGTGTACAAATGTGCACCACGTCTATTTCCAGGCCGGAGGCGAAAAGTTCGTCTGATGATTGAAAATAAGGCTCTGAAATTCCCACACAGCCCGTTTCCTCTTTCGTGCGTATATCGCAAACGGCAACAAGCTCGCTGGCCGGATTACGTCGAATCATTTCTGAATGACGCTTTCCGATGTGGCCCTGTCCCAGCACTGCCGCCCTGATCTTATTCATATTCGTTTATCTTTCTGGTACAAAAGTAATATTTTAGTGCGCTTGTTTTTTGTTTGGCACTTTAACTGGAGAAATCTACTTTCATTCACGTTTTTATCTGAAATTTATGATTGTTCGTTTTTGGGCCGGCTGTGCAGTTCTGATCTTTTCATTTTGGGGCACTTTTGCTCAATCTGAAACACCAAAAAGATTTGAGTGGGCTTACCGGGGTTTTATTGAAAACAAAGGTCAGTTTGACGGCCGTTTGGGAAACTATCCGGCAAAAATCCTTTACGGGGTGGATCACGGCAGCCTTCAAATTTACTTTACAGACAAGGGGGTTTCTTATGCCCTTTATTCCACTCAAAAAAATTACCTGCGCAAAAAGGGCCAAAAAGAGGTTCCGCGGATGATTGTAAAGCATGAAATAATTCACTTTTCCTTTGAGGGAATGAATCCGGAGGTCCGCTGCGAAGGGCAAAACCAAAGGACCGACACCCACACCTACCCGACAGAGAACTCTCGAAACCACGGATATAGGGAGGGTATTCGCGCTTATGAAAAATTGGTATACCCGAATATTTATCCAAACATTGATCTGGAGTATTCCTTTCATCCAAACGGAGGGTTGAAATACGCTTTCGTCGTGCATCCCGGGGGAAATACGGAGGATATTCGCATGTCCGTTACGGAAAAAAACCGCCTAACCAAGGATGATTCCGAAAACTTAACGGTAAAAACCATTTTTGGCCCGATAACCGACCGAAAGCCGGTTACTTTTTACCAAAACAGGCCCGACAATATCATTTTCTCTTCATTTTCCGTTTATAACAACACGTTCGGGTTTAAAGTGGGTGGTTATGATAAAACAAAGACCATCATTATAGATCCTTGGACCCTGACACCTAATGCTTTTTCCAACTCAAATAAAATTTGGGAAACAGAAACAGACCAAAACGGAAATGTATATGTGTATGGTGGAGACTCCCCCTTGCGACTAAGAAAATATAACGCTTCAGGAGCTTTACAATGGACCTATAACACCCCTTGGGATACGGCTAACTATTGGGTGGGTACTTTAAAAACCGACCTGGCGGGGAATAGTTACATAACCACGGGCACCAGCGGGACCATCAGAAAGATCAACACATCGGGCACGGTAGACTGGACTTCTGCCAACAACGGGCCCGCGCCTGAAATTGAATTTTGGAGCCTTGCCTTTAATTGCGACTACACCAAGCTTTATTGCGGAGGTATGCGGGCGCCGAATGGAATTAATGTTGGTTCTTACCGGGGTGTTCTTTTTGAGCTGAGCCTGGTTAACGGAGCCATATCCGGATTTAAGGAAGTGGGCTACTCCTCGGGAGGATTTCCACCCACCATAAAAGAAGTTCGGTCTATCGCCACATCTCCGAATCAAAACATCTTTTTTTTGACACTGGACTCTGTTGGGGCCGTTTCTCCCGGGTTTAACACTCTTTTCCAAATACCGAGCGGGTTTAATTTTAGTTACGGTATTCCCGATTATGGGGTAACAAATCAGGGAATACATGGCATAGCGGCTGATGATGCTTTTTTATACACCATGAACGGAAACTCCGTTCAACGACGCAACATAAACTCAGGAAACATAATTAATTCCGCCGGAATTCCGGGCGGCATAAGCAACCTGGTTCCTTTTGTGGGCGGAAACACCCCAGGAAACAGCGGATTGGTGATAGATACCTGCGGAAACGTGTACGTGGGATCTGCCACAGCGGTGCACAAATTCAGCCCGACACTGAATTTACTTGCTTCGTACAATACTCCTTCCGCGGTTTATGATGTTGCTTTAAATTACAACGGAGAGGTGGTTGCCTGCGGAAATAACTTCATCACATCCATAAATACACTCAACCCATGTCCCCCGCCGCCTCCCGTATGCCTTAACTGCATACAGATTACTCCCGTTCCTCCCTTATGCAGCGACGCAGCGCCCATAACCCTGTCGGTAAATCAAACCGGCGGAACCTGGACCGGGCCGGGCATCACAAATACCGCTACGGGTACATTTAACCCAGCCACGGCAGGACCCGGTACCCATGTAATTCACTATACCATAAATCCTGCTCCTACCTGCGGTGCCGATTCCATTATCATTACGGTTAACAACTGTTCGCCGCCTGCGGTGTGCATAGACGACAACGGAAATCTTGTAGCTTCGGGCGGTGCCGGAGGCCCTTATACCTGGGGACAGGAAACAACCCAACAGGATTGCAGTGCCTGCCTGTTCGGCTGTGTTTTACCCCCGGGATGTGCACAAACCGTTACCGCATGGAGCCCATTTGCTGCAGGAAACAGCATTAACCCACCCGCTGCTTTTCCGATAAGGCTTGTGGATGCAAACGGGAATTTCGTGCAGATAAACACCCTCTCCGAGCTGCTCCCCTGCACAGACTGTCCCGGACTTACCGTTACCGTAGTTTCTACAACCAACCCGATATGTGCGGGACAAAACAACGGAACAGCCTCTGTAAACGTGTCCGGAGGAACGGCTCCTTATTCCTATGTTTGGCAGCCCGGGAACTTTTCCGGGGCATCTCAAAACAATTTAGCCCCGGGGAATTATGTGGTAACGGTAACAGATTCCGAAAACTGCACCGGCTCCATAAATTTTTCGCTATCCGCCCCGCCACCTGTTACTGTTTCTGTCGGTTCTGTAACCCCTGCTGATTGCAATAGCGCCAACGGCACGGCAGCGGTGGCTGTAAGCGGCGGTACAGGTCCCCTGAACGTGCTATGGAATTTAAATCCACCCCAAAATACACTATCCGTATCCGGCCTTTCAGCAGGAGATTATCTTGTATCGGTTACCGATTCTGCCGGGTGCTCCGACTCTGTTTCCTTAAGTGTTGGGGTCATCATCACCGATTCTTCTCTTTCCGTAATCCCGGAAATAACCCAAGAAAGTTGTCTTGGAAATGATGGCGCCATTTTGCTGAACATTTCCGGGGGTGCCCCGCCCTACTCCTTTCTGTGGAGCAATAATGCAGCCCCTGACACCTCGTTGGCACAGAATTTAATCGCCGGCAACTACACCGTAAACGTTTCCGATCAATGCTATTCCCTGGTTCTTGAGATTACCGTGGAACAAAGTTTTTCCATCCCACTGAAAGATCTGCCCAATATTATAACACCAAATAATGACGGAGTAAATGACCTGTTGGATCTTGAAGATCAGTTTGTTTCTGCCACGGACTTTAAAGCCGCTATTTTTAATCGTTGGGGCGCCCCTGTTCATCGCTCGGAAAACAAAAGTATTTTGTGGTCCGCTGACAATGTAACAGATGGGGTTTATTTTTTGGTAATTACATACACTGACTGCACGGGAAAACAGGAGCGGTTGAGTGGTACCGTCACAGTAGCCAGATAGCAAATCTCCGCGCAAAAAATTACAATTTTTACGGGGCCATTCCCTTCGCTGTGCCCTTGCACCAAGAATTATATAACAAAAGCCAGACAGTTTCTATTTCGTCACATGCAAAATCTGTGAATATTCCTTTCCTCCGGTGATGCTGACTATATAAAAATACACCCCGTCGCTTACAGACTGGGCGTTCCAGTCATTCTTGTAGTTTTTCTTTTCAAAAACAAGGTTTCCCCAACGGTTATAAACCTTAATTTCATTTTCAGGGTAAAATTGCAGGTATTTAACCTCCAGAAGATCATTAACGGCATCTCCGTTGGGAGTTACAATGTTGGGCAATTCCAAATCTGCGGGAACCACAGTCAGGGTATCACAAAATTCCTCAGAACAATCCAATTCTGTCCATACGGTCAGACAAACAGAATATTCACCCGGCGCCGAGTATGTATGTTGCGGATTTTGCACATCCGAAGTTTGCCCATCACCAAAAGTCCATTGCCATCCGGTGGACGCATTTCCATTTAATTGTGTCTGATCAGAAAAAGTAACCGGACTGCTAACCACCACCGTTTCGGGCTCGAGTGTAAATGCGGTGTTTGTATATGGATAAACCAAAACATATACTTCTGACTCCGGCCCGCTACATCCGTTCAGGCTCGGAGTGGCTATAAATGCGTACGGCTCAGGATTGCTGTTTGAATTGGTGATTGTGTCAGTAAAGGAAAATCCGGTTCCCTGCTGCCCGCTTCCAAACCAGGAAATAGACGCTCCGGGAAGACACGATGTCCATCCGACCTGAATTTCCTGATCAGAGCAAACCAAAACGGTGTCCTGAATCGGGGTGAGAACAGGCACCGGTTTTACCGACAATGAATAAAACGGATCATACAAAGCAACCGGGGCTCCGCAGGCATCGGTAACAACCGGTGCGGGAACCTGAAGAGAAGTTGCCGGATCACAAAAATTAGGACAATTGGGAATGGCCAATGGTACAATGCCGACTGCATTACCCACAGAACACCCGTTTGCACTTCCCGTATCCACCTGTGTTGTTCCCCATGGATGGGTGAACGTAAAGGGAGGAACACCGTAACGGGCAAAAATACGGGCATTCACATCGCAATCATCCGCACAGACCGAATTAGGCTGAAAAGCCATTTCAGAAGAATACGTTTCTGGGGTATACCCCTCTATGTAAGCACTAAAAGGCCAAAGAGATGCGGCATCATAATAGATAAAATTCGTATTACAGGCGGCCCCGTTGGTTGTCCGGGTAAGGTGCATTCTCACCGTAACCGAGCCGGCAGAACAAGACTGGGGCACACAACACAAAAGGGGATTTTGCAGATCAAAATTATCCAGATATGCCGTTCCAGGCTGGCCGGCGGTTGCACCGGTTACCTGAAATGTGGTGGTTGAATCGCAGCCCGTGCTGAAAAACATTCTTCCGTCGCCCATAACGGACGAACTGAACGGATTGGCATAAAAATTTGCCGTAAGATTCAATGCCGTAACGGTTATTCCTGCAGGAATGCTTACATCGATTGTGGCATTTGAATAATAATTTGGGGAAAAACAGGAAGGAAAGCTGCCTCCACCCCAGGTCGTGGCTGGTCCGGTTACCAGGGGGTCAACCGTTACGGGAAATACCCGTGCGGGGTCATTCAGCCAAGAAAAAGGAACAGATAAAACCATTCTTACGATACCGTCCGAATTACCCGTGGCCTCCATATTGCCCGGAAATGCCACTCCGGAGGCATCGTAACAAACCACGGGATGGATGCCGCCGTTTAAACGGCCCTGATCGTCATAAACCAGAAACCGGGCACCATCTTCTCTTTCCGAGGATTGTTTTTCCAAGCGGTATCCTTTCGGAAGAAAAAGCGTTTCTTCTGCCTCCCAAAATGCGGCATTGGCAGAATTAGACGGAAGCGATTGAATGATGTAGTTATACTTCACGTTACCATGGCCGGCAATAAGCTGTTTTGTAACACCCGGTGTCAATTCATCAAAAAAAACAAATTGCCCGTCCTGGCGCCCCGCCGGTGTTTGATCTGCCATTTGGCCATTCACCCTTGTAGTTCTGGCATACCGAATATTTTCATTTCCCACGGAAAATGAGGCGTCAGAATATATTCGTACCGGCGAAGGATGGCTCAATGCGCTCCAGCCCTCTGATGAGGGTTGAATCCGTATGTCAACCGGTATCAAGCTTCCGGTTGCATCAGAATAATTTACCCTTACCGAAGAGGTGTAGGCCATTTTTTGGTTGCCCTTTTCAAAAGTGGATGAAAATTCTTTTCTTTCCGAAATCAATTCTTTCCAGCCTTCCCTTTCTGCTCGGGTAAGAAAATACTCCGGCTGAGCCTGACCCGGAAGGGCTGTTTTCAGCAGTTTGGTTTGTGAATAAGCCGTCAGAAATAAAATAAAAACTGGGGAAAAAAGTATTCTTTTCATCTTAACTCCTTTTGAACGAAGTTATTAAAATTTAATTGCGTTTTTTGCTTTTTTATATTTCTATACTTATCGCAAGTTGTTTACATCCTCTTGGGTTAAAAGCAAAAACCCCACTTACTGACGGGCTTCGCTCCCGTTATTAACGAAAGATGCAGCTATAATTAGATGATAAAATGTTTGATTATCAATGAGTTGAATTGATAAACATCGTGTAAACCGGCACGAGGTTAAATCATAATCTAAATTAATATCTATATTTTAATTATGATTTATGAAGTCAATAAAGTCAGAATTAAATTTTTCAGGCATTTCCAAATAAGGTGTATGCCCAATTGGATATTTTAATAAAGTATACTTGTGAAATTGTTCAATTGCTTTTTTATTTCTGCCAAACTGAACAAACTTATCTTTCATTGCCCAAGTAAATAAAACCGGGCAGGTAATATTTTTAATAAATGGCCTTAAATCTTCTTCATCTAATTTAAATGAAGACCACCCCTGAACCAATAAGGGAGATAATCGATACCCGTCATTAACAATTTCTGCTCTTCTATTCAATGAAGCTTTTGTAATCAACACTTTTTTATAATAGTTTTCAAATTTTTGTTGAAAAGAAGGATTTTTATTCACCCCTTTTTGAAAAAAATGAATCATATAGTTCAAAAAGAATGGGGCAATAAATCCCCCTTTATCTAACCCTGCCGGGTTACTTAAGCAGAGTAATCTAACATTTTCATTATTGTTTGCAAGTCTTATTGCCACAGCACCTCCAATAGAATTTCCAGCGACAATGATGTTTTTCAAATCCAACAGTTGTATAAATTTGTTCGTTAAGCCAAAGTAAAAGCTTGAAGATGCAGAAACCGAAGATGCAGAGGATAGCCCATGACCGGGAAAATCCAAAGCTATAATTCGGAACTTTTCCAAAGGCAATTCATAGAGGGATATAAAGTCTTTGGAGCTATGTCCTAATGCGTGAAGACACAAAATAACTTGACCGGTTCCTTCGTCTTTATAGGCAATCTTTATTCCATCAATATTGATGCTTTTATCTGCGATTGAAGGAAGCCCATTTACTGTATCTATCATTGTTGACATGATTAGAATTAATAGAAAACACCTCATTTTTTCATTAAAGCTACCTTAAAACACATCGAAATGCAACACCCCTGACTTGCTGATAGACAACAGAAAAGCCATCATTTCTGATGGCTTTTCCAGTGTCGCTCCCCCTCTAGGACTTGAACCTAGGACCCCATGATTAACAGTCATGTGCTCTAACCAGCTGAGCTAAGGAGGAATTTCGTTAAGAAAACGCTCTGTTTTTCTTTTCGGATTGCAAAGATAAGTACCCCATTTGATAAAACAATATCTTTGGAAAAAATTTTATATGTCCGCTTCTCTGCTCGTCATTGGTACAGTTGCTTTTGATAATCTGGAAACCCCTTTCGGGAAAGCCGATCGGGTTGTGGGTGGTGCCGCCACTTACGCGGGGTTGGCCGCTTCACGGTTTACCCCACATGTAAGCATTGTTTCCGTGGTGGGTGATGACTTTCCCGAAGAGTTCATCAGAACCTTTGCCAGGCACAAAATTAATACTGACGGATTGCAGATAAAACAAGAAGAAAAATCCTTCTTTTGGGCGGGGCGTTACCACAACGACATGAACACCAGGGACACGCTGGACACCCAACTGAACGTTCTTGCCAACTTTGACCCGGCAGTGCCCGAACACCTCCGCGGCGCAGAATACCTACTTCTCGGAAACCTGATGCCCAAATTACAACTCCGCGTTTTGGAACAAATGGCAGTCCGACCCAAGTTGGTTGTGATGGACACCATGAACTTCTGGATGGAAACGGCCATGGATGATCTTAAAAAAGTGTTGGAAAAAGTAGACGTCCTCACCATAAATGATGAAGAAGCGCGGTTACTTTCAGGGGAATATTCCTTAGTGAAAGCTGCTGCAAAAATTATGAAAATGGGGCCTCAATACCTCATCATTAAAAAAGGTGAAAACGGAGCCCTGCTTTTCCGCGACAATAAGGTCTTTTTTGCGCCGGCGCTTCCTCTGGAAGATGTTTTTGACCCCACTGGTGCCGGTGACAGTTTTGCGGGCGGTTTTATAGGTTATATGGCCGCAACCGACGATATTTCTTTCGAAAACATGCGTCGCGCCATCATATATGGATCTGCCATGGCCTCTTTTACCGTAGAAAAATTTGGCACAGAGCGATTACTCAATATCAAAGAAAATGAGCTTGAAGAACGAATAGACGCATTTGTAAATCTCATGCACGTAGACATGGTGCTTGCCTGATTTTTTTAGATTAAGTACCTTTTTTCTGAACCTTTCGTTTATACGAACGTACTGATGTATATTAGTTCGCTGTTTTAATCATGTCTGCTTACGATCTGCTCATACAAAAGCTGGATGCCTTCATCCGAAAATATTACAAAAACCAACTTATAAAGGGTGGAATTTATGCCGTCGGTCTTGGGCTAAGTCTTTTTTTGACGGTGACGGCATCGGAATATTTCGGCCGATTTTCAACTTCCATAAGAGCCTTTCTTTTTTTCGGTTTTTCGGCGGGAATTCTTTTTATTCTTTTTCGGTTTGTTTTATTACCCCTGTCTAAGCTGTTCGGTCTGGGCCGTGTTATTTCCCACGAAGAGGCCGCCCAAATTGTGGGAACTCATTTTTTTGAGGTAAGGGACAAACTGTTGAACACCTTGCAACTGAGGCGAATGGCCGAAAGTGCAGAACACGCAGATATGCTGGAAGCTGCTATAGAACAAAAAACTATGGAGCTTAGGCCGGTTTCTTTTCCATCGGCAGTTAATCTTTCCGAAAATAAAAAATACCTGAAATGGACGTTTATTCCCATTTCTGTCTTGATCGTCATATTGATTGCTTTTCCGGGGGTAATTGAGGATGGTACGAAGCGGGTAATTAATTACGAAAAAGAATTTAAGCCGGAAGCGCCCTTTCATTTTCAGTTGATTTCTTCTGGATTTTCCGTTCCTGAAAACCGGGATTTTCCCATTTCTGTTTCGCTTTCAGGAGACGTTTTGCCACAAAACGTTTTCATCGAATATGACGGTGCCCGGTTTCGCATGAGCGCAGAAGGAAAAAACCGTTTCTCCCACACGGTAAAAAAAGTAAATAAGTCCTTTACCTTTTCTTTTTGGGCAGATGGTTTTTATTCAGAGTCCTGGACGGTAAACGTTGTTCCGGCCGCCGCCCTGGGCTCTTTAAAAATTAACTTAAATTATCCGGGCTACCTGAACAAGCCGGATGAAACCATTACGGGATCGGGAGACCTTACCGTTCCGGAAGGTACTAAACTGGAATGGTTTTTCGGAACTCGAAATTCCGATCTTCTTTATTTGATTTTGAAGGACTCTGTTCTTCGTTTTTCTCCTGTCGAAAACCAGGTGCGGCATTCTATTCGCACCAAATCTAATCTACCCTACTCCGTCACCGTAAAAAACAGATATGGCAACCGGAGTGATACAAACAGCTACCTGATTTCCGTCATTCCCGACGAATATCCATCTATCGCAGTGCAGGAAACGGCAGACAGCCTCTATCGGACCGTTTACTATTTTAAGGGCGATGTGTCCGATGATCATGGTTTTCGGGGCTTGTCCTTCCACTACAGAAAACAAAAGCCGGGAGAAGATGAAAGGGGGGCCGTATTTATCTCTGTGCCTGTTTCTCTGTCGGCATTTCCGTCCCGGCAGGTATTTTTTCACCGATTCAATTTTGCGGAACTAAACCCGGAACCGGGAGATGAAATTGTTTACTTTTTTACTGTGTATGATAATGACGGAGTAAATGGGGCAAAAGCCGCGCGCACCGGGAAAAAGATCTTTCGTGTTCCCGGGGAAGATGAACTTAATGTAGAAAGCGAAAAAGCAGCAGAGAGCATCAAAGCTGATTTGAGTGAAAGCCTTCGAAAAGCAGAGAAAATAAGAAAAGAGTCCGGAGAGTTAAACAAAAGCCTGCTTCAGAAAAAAAGCCTGGACTGGCAAGACAGAAAAAAAATGGAAGAGCTGCTCAAAAAACAGAAAGAGCTCGAGAAAAAAATAGAAGACCTGAAAAAGGAAAATGAAAAACGAAACCGGGATGAAAATGCCTTTAAAAAAGAAGATGAAGAGAGAATAGAAAAACAAAAAGAGATGCAGAAGCTTTTGGATGAGCTTATGAATGATGACTTAAAAAAGCACATGGAAGAATTAGAAAAGCTCTTGCGGGAGCAGGATAAAAATAAAATTCAGGAACAGCTCAAAAACATGGAATATTCAAGCGAAGACCTGAAAAAGCAACTTGAGCGAACCCTGGAACTGTTCAAACAAATGGAGTTTGACCAAAAACTACAGGAAATCATCGAAAAATTAAATCAGGCGGCCGAACGTCAAAAAGAATTGGCTAAAGAAACCGCTCAGGAAAAACCAGACCAAGGAAAACAAGAAGCTTTCAAAGAAAAACAAGAAGACGTAAACAAACAGTTTGAAGAAATTCGGAAAGACCTGGAAGATTTGCAAAATAAAAACGAAGCGTTGGAAAATAAGCGGGAAGAATTGAAAAACACGGAAGAGCAAGAAAAAGAAATCAGTAAGGATCAAAATGATGCATCTGAACAAATAAATCAGGGGCAAAATAAAAAGGCCTCTCAGAACCAAAAATCCGCCGGAGAAAAGATGGAGCAACTTTCGCAAGAGCTTCAACAAATGCAACAGGAAATGGAAGAAAATCAGAACGAAGAAGATTTGGAGTCTTTGCGGAAAATATTAAATAACCTGGTTCGGCTTTCTTTTGACCAGGAAGATTTAATGGAGATTCTTCGAAAATCAAATCCAAATTCTCCCAAATACAAAGAGCTGGCACAAAAACAACAAAAACTGAAGGTAGACAGTAAAATCATCGAAGACAGCCTTTTTGCGTTAAGTAAGCGGATTCCCCAGCTTGAGGCATCCATAAATCAGGAAATTGCCGATATAAAGCGCAATATAGATGACGCTGTTTCAAATTTAAGTGATCGGGAAATCCCGGGTGCCTTAATAAAACAACAATACAGCATGACCGCCATCAACAATCTGGCCCTAATGCTTTCTGAAGCAATAGAAAATGCACAGATGAATACACAGATGAAAATGCAAGGAAACAAGGCCTGTAAAAAACCGGGAGAAGGAATGCCCAGCCCGGGAGAAATGAAAAAATTGCAGGAACAACAAAAGAAATTGAGTGAACAGATGAAAAAGCTGGCCGAACAAATGCGGCAAAAACAAGGAGAAACACCCAAGCCGGGCGAAAACCAAAAACCGGGCATGGAAGGAAATAACGGTGAATTGAGCAAACAGTTGGCCCAAATGGCAGCCGAACAGGAAATGATCCGTAAAAAAATGCAAGAAATGGCTGAAAAATTGGGAAATAGCCAACAGCGACGTATGGCACAAGAGTTAATCAATAAAATGGAAGAAAACGAAACAGATTTATACAATAAGCGCCTAAATCAACAGATGCTGATACGTCAAAAAGAGATTGAAATCAAGTTGCTGGAAGCAGAAAACGCTCTTCGTGAGCAGGAAATGGATGAACAGAGGGAGTCTCGTGAAGGAAAACCAGACCTTCCGGTGCAGGCGGAACAATACAAAGAGTATCTCCGTCAAAAAGAAAAACAGGCGGAGATGCTTCGTACGGTTCCCGCAGCTTTAAAGCCGTATTACCGCCAAAAAGTAACGGAGTTCTTCAATAAACCGTAACCCGGCACATCTTTTTTCGTTTAATTTCGTTTACGTAAACTTGTTGTGTTATTGTAAGTCGTTTTTTATGCAGACCGAAATGAAAAGCTCGGTGGTTTTTTCTTCAGAAATCTTCAATGTGGTTCAAGTAGAAAAATTAGTTGGGGGTGTTATTTCCTCCGGCTATATCTGTGAAGAACATTATGGTAAGATTCTTATTGCGGTCACGGAGGCCGTAAATAATGCCATTATTCATGGCAATGGCGAAAATCCCGAAAAAAAAGTGATGGTCTCTTTTGAAAAGAAAGAGGATATGTTGTTTTTTCGAATAAAAGATGAAGGCTGTGGTTTTTTTCCTGATAATCTTCCTGACCCGACAGATCCAGAAAATCGAGATAAACCGAACGGCCGTGGTGTTTTTTTAATGAAAAACTTGGCAGACAGTTGTGAGTTTTTAGATGCCGGATGCGAAGTTCGGCTCGGTTTCAGGCTTAATTCCGATGGTGAAAACTAATCGAAGCATTCGTTTTAATTCGGCGGATATTCCTTTCTCTCTGAAAGAAAGATCGGCCATAAAAAACTGGCTGATGGAAACAGCACAACGTTTTGGGTATTCCATTTCCGATTTACAGTTTATTTTCTGCTCAGATGATTTTTTGTTAGACATCAATCAGCGATTTTTAAACCATGATGACTATACTGATATCATCACTTTTGACTGGTCTGAAGAGAAAACGAGTATCTGTGGCGAAATATATATCAGCATTCCCAGGGTTCGAGAAAACGGGAAATTGTTTTTATCCGGTTTCAGGGATGAACTTCATCGCGTCATGGTACATGGTCTTCTTCATTTATGCGGATTAGAAGATAAAGGGAAAAAAGAAAAAGAAATTATGCGACAAGCCGAGCAGCGTGCATTATCCGGAAGAAATTTTTAGGCTGATGGAAATTTTTTTTGTGTCGTTTTCTTTTCTAATGGTCCTTTTTGGAATTATCGGTTCCTTGATTCCTCTTCTTCCTGGGCCCTTTTTTGCTTATATAGGCTTGATTTTATTTCATGTTTTAGATACTTCAGTTTCGATTTCTCCTTTTGTTTTAGTCTTTTTGGGCGTCTTGTTGGTTGTTATAGTAATCTCAGATTATATACTACCTATATATGGTTCCCGTTTTTTTGGTGGGTCTAAATATGGAACCCGGGGAAGTACCCTTGGTCTTATTCTAGGGATTTTAACTTCTTGGGGAGGACCATGGGGTATTATTATCGGTCCTTTTTTGGGTGCATTTTTCGGGGAACTTTTTTTTGGTCAAACAATAAAAAAAGCATATTTGGCTGCATGGGGTGCCCTTCTTGGCTTCTTGGGAAGTACTTTTATCGCGGTATTGTATAGTTTATTTGTTTGTTTTATTTTTATTTTTTATCTCGTAAAAAGTTGGTTTTAATATGTTCCACGTGGAACATATAATATAAAAAAGACATTATGCAAAAAGAATATGATATCATTGTGGTGGGTGCCGGACATGCCGGTAATGAAGCAGCAGCAGCAGCAGCTAACATGGGCTCTAAAGTGTTGCTAATCACAATGGATATGACGAAAATTGGCCAAATGTCGTGTAATCCGGCAATGGGTGGAGTAGCTAAAGGACAAATTGTACGGGAAATAGATGCTTTAGGTGGATATAGTGGAATTGTTTCGGATAAAACCGCCATCCAGTTTCGTATGCTTAACCGCTCAAAAGGACCGGCCATGTGGAGTCCAAGAACGCAAAACGATCGTTTTAGGTTTGCCGAAGAATGGCGATGTATGCTAGAAAATACACCAAATGTGGATTTTTGGCAAGATAGCGTGGCCGGCTTATTAATAAAAGATAAGATGGTTTATGGGGTAGTAACATCTTTAGGTATAGAATTTAAATCAAACGCTGTTGTCCTTACCAATGGAACATTTTTAAATGGAATCATTCATATCGGCGAAAAACAACTGACCGGCGGTCGGGTGGGAGAAAAATCATCAAAAGGAATTACCGAGCAATTGATCCAACTGGGGTTTGAATCTGGACGAATGAAAACCGGAACACCTCCCAGAATTGATGGCCGAAGCTTAAATTATGCAGCAATGGAAGAACAAAAGGGTGATGAAAATCCTGAACATTTTTCCTATTTAGATTTACCAAAATTAAAAAATCAACTTCCCTGCCACATCACCTATACAAATACTAAAGTTCATGATATTTTAAAAACCGGATTTGAAAGATCGCCCATGTTTAACGGACGAATTCAAGGTTTGGGCCCACGATATTGTCCCAGTATTGAGGACAAAATCAATCGGTTTGCTGATAAAAATGAACATCAGTTATTTGTCGAACCGGAAGGAAGAAACACGGTGGAAATTTATGTCAACGGTTTTTCATCAAGCCTTCCTGAGGATATTCAATATAAAGCATTAAGACAAATTCCCGGTTTTGAAAATTGTAAGATGTTTCGGCCTGGATATGCCATAGAATATGACTACTTCCCTCCGGTTCAATTAAAACATACCTTAGAAACCAAGCTCATTGATAACCTCTATTTTGCCGGGCAGATTAATGGTACCACGGGATATGAAGAAGCAGCTTGCCAAGGATTAATGGCAGGAATAAATGCCCATCAAAAAATACAGGAAAAAGCACCATTCATATTAGGCAGAGATGAAGCATATATCGGTGTTTTAATAGATGACCTGATAAACAAAGGCACGGAAGAGCCTTACCGTATGTTTACCTCTAGGGCAGAATTCCGCATTTTATTAAGGCAAGATAATGCCGATTTAAGGCTTACCGAAAAATCTTTTTTAATTGGACTTGCTACCAAAGAGCGGTATCATAGAATGATCACTAAAAAAGAGGAATCAGAAAAATTAGTGGCAGAAATAAAGCGATACAGTGTAGAACCACAAGTACTTAATTCCTATCTGAATAATTTAGGATCAGCGGAAATGAAACAAAAAGTAAAATTGGACCAAATTTTAGCAAGACCATTTGTATCGCTAAAAGAACTGATGAATATAGAAGAATTAACGCCTTTGAAAGAAAACGTAAATAAAAAGCAACAAAATGAAATAATAGAACAGGCTGAAATTACCATAAAATATGCCGGATATATAGAAAGGGAAAAACAAATGGCCGAAAAAATGAGTAGATTAGAAGATATAAAACTTAGAGAGGATTTTAATTATCACTCTATATCCAGTTTATCAATGGAATCCAGAGATAAGTTATCTAAAATAAAACCACATACCCTAGGCCAGGCTTCTCGGATCAGCGGTGTTTCTCCTGCAGATATCTCTGTTTTAATGGTTCATCTAGGCCGCTAACGTTCCACGTGGAACATTAAACGGTAAATTCTTTCCATGGAAATACTTGATAAATCATGCATTAAAAGTTACCAAAAATTCCTTTATAGATTAAATATAGAAAAGAGTAAAACAATAACATGAATTATTTTAGAGCAATCTAAAAATAGAAAAAGTGATTAATTATGAAGATTAAAGGAATAGTATAAACAATAGGCAAAGAAACTTTGCTATATAAACCACCAGATATTCCTTCACACTGCAAAAAGAAAAATACATTTTTAAGTATAAAAGTCAACGGGAAAAAAAAGAACCCTTTTTTTAAAAAAAAGGGTTCTTTTAGCGATGAATAACTTATTTTTTTAGAATGTAAGGATCAAAACTGAATTCTGTAAAAGAAAAAAGAACGATGTGGTATAATTAAAACTACATTATTGACTTTAATAGGGTCTGGTGACCATGAATGAATATAAATAAGGCTGGGATATCAATCGATTGAAAAAGAGGCTTAAAACGCATAAAAAGTTAAATTAAATAATAATAAAAGAGAGATGATCATAAAACGGTTTCACTTAATTCGAAGATATCAATAGAATAATAAAAAAATAAATGAAAATTTTTATATCTATTGGGTATATATAGCCTGTTAATAGCGGTATAAAAAAAGAAGGATTTTTTTTGAATAATCAGTTTTTAAATTGCATTCACAGGAAATCAACTATTTTAAAAAGGCTTATATATTTATTACTAAAGGTTTATATGTTTTTTAACAAAGATATTTTTTTTGTTTGTGTGAATAAAAACCTTCCGGTTTTAAAAATTATTTCGAGGATAAATCATTAAAAAATGAGAGAAAAAAAGTCAACAAATCATTTGCATTGTTCACAACATTTACCGGTTTAAAGGAAATTGAATTAAAACCAAATAAAGATTTTGAAATTTTTCCTCAGATTATCCGCAAAAAAACGATAACCTTGTTAATAAGTACCCTGAATTGTATGTCATCATGGAAAAGGGTTTATTTAGTCGTTTTATACACGTAAACCTAAATACCTTTATTAACTTTACCCAAATAAAAAAAATGGAAAAGGAGAGAAAAATTGCGCTTGCGGCAGACCATGCCGGATTTAGGCATAAAGAAAGTATAAAAAGATTTTTGGCAGAGCAAGGATACAGCGTTGTTTATGACTTTGGAACACACACAGAGGAATCTGTTGATTATCCTGACTTTATTCATCCGTTGGCTGAAGCTGTAAAAAATCATGAATATGACTTTGGGGTTATTTTTTGTGGAAGCGGAAACGGCGTCAGCATTACAGCAAACAAACACAAAGGAATTCGTTCAGCAATATGTTGGCTCAGGGAGCTTGCAGAACTAGCCAGAGGACATAATAACGCCAACATATGTGCCATACCGGCCAGATATATTTCGGAAGAAGAGGCCAAAGAAATAGTGTTTGCTTTCATTACCACAGAGTTTGAAGGAGGAAGACACGAACGACGCATAAATAAAATAGAAACTTCTTGTTAAGATTAACAATAAAAAAAGGGCATGCGCAAGTTTTTTATCGGAATATTTACACTGCTAACAGTATCGGTATATTCCCAATCAAAGGCGTATCTGCCAGAATCGCCTATAAAATATGCGGAAGGTATTTCTGCCGATGAAATGAGGCAAAAATTGTTCATTGTTGCCGGAGAAGAATTTGCCGGCCGTGAAACAGGTGAGCAAGGGCAAAAACTTTGTGCGGTTTTTTTGGCAGAGTTTTTTAAAAACCAGGGTTTTTCTGCAGTAGTAAATACCAAAAACCAACCCATGGACAGCCTTTATAAAAGCCGGAGCTGGGCTCCACATCCAACACTTTCGGGTTTTATGCAGACGTTTCCCTTAAGGGTAGAATCTAATATTGGATATCAATTGCGTCTGCATGAAAAAGAATATGTTTTCATGAACGATTTTTTTGCGTTTCCCGGCATCCCTGACGGGGGGTTATTCGCTGAAAAAATCGTTTTTGTGGGATTTGGAATAGACGATAAAAAATATGGTGTACATGATTATGAAGGATTTGACATAAAAGGAAAAGTAGTGCTGTTTCTGGAAGATGAACCTATGGATAAAACAGGAAATTCACGGATAACGGGAACAGGCGAATTGAGCGAGTGGACCAAAGACCTGAAATTAAAAACGGAAGCGGCACGAAAGGCGGGGGCAATTGCCATTTTAAGCGTACAAAAGTTTATTGAAAATGATATACGCTCTTATAAACACTTTATAGAAAAACCAAGAACCTACGCAGAAGGAAAACCTTCACGGGCGTCATTTCCGAAATTTTATATCAGTGAAGAAATGGCGGATGAAATTTTCCGTTATGCGGGAAAGAAAATAACCACCCGCTCTTTGCGGGAAGAATATCGAACAGGAGAGCGAACAAAAGGATTTGAAATAAGCATTCCGGCAGAAATTGTGGTTAAAAACCAAACCCGGCAAATTACCGGAGAAAACATTTTAGGGTATGTAGAAGGTGGTGATTTAAAAGAGGAGTTGGTTGTGTTAACCGCTCATTATGATCATTTGGGAAAAGAAGAGGAGGGAATATATTACGGCGCGGACGATGATGGATCTGGAACTGTTGCATTGATGGAAATTGCCGAAGCATTTGCCGAGGCCAAAGCAGCAGGCATATCACCCCGCCGCAGTATTTTAATTATGCCCGTCAGCGGAGAAGAAAAAGGGCTACTCGGCTCCGAATATTATACACAAAACCCCGTTTTTCCCCTCGAAAACACGATGGCCAATCTGAATATAGATATGATAGGCCGTGTGGATGAATTACATAAAGAAAATGAGAATTATATTTATGTAATCGGTGCTGACCGTATAAGTCCGGATCTGCATGCAATCAATGAAACCGTTAACGACATGTATTCCGGTTTGGAGTTGGATTATACATATAATGACCCTGAAGATCCCAATCGGTTTTATTACAGAAGTGATCACTATAATTTCGCCAGAAATGGGATTCCTTCTGTTTTTTTCTTTTCCGGTATTCATGAAGATTACCACAGGTTGACCGATACCCCGGATAAAATCCGCTATGAAAAACTGGCTAAAATATCCCGCCATATCTTTTATCTGGCGTGGGAATTGGCCAATCGGGAAGGACGACTGAACACATATCCGAAAGAATAGGGTATTTTTTATAAAAAAAGGCGTAAATTGTAAAGTATATTACGCCCAAAAAGTGAACCCGTTTTGGATTTTTTTCACGGTTGTTTTAATTTACAGTACCATTCTTGCTGGGGTGTATTTTTTACAACAGTATTTTTTTTTCCGCCCGGAAAAACTACCCCCAGATTATCGGTTTTTATATCCGGATCAATTTGAAGAGATTACCATTACCGGCCCGGAAGGAAATGAGATAGATGTGCTTATTTTTAAGCATCCCGCCCCCAAAGGGGTTGTTTTGTATTTTAAGGGCAACACAAAATCGATAAAAGGCTGGAGTAAATTCAGGGCAGATTTTGTGGAGGCAGGTTATGATTTTATTATTTTTGATTATCCCGGTTTTGGAAAAAGCACGGGACATCACAACCAACAAGAGATATTTGCTGATTCCCAGGCAGTTTATCTGTACGTGAAAAATCGTTACGGAGAAGAAAAAATAGTGATTTACGGCCGATCGATGGGTTCCGGATTTGCCGCCTTTGTCGCCAGACAAAATAATCCCAGGCTGCTGATATTAGACTCTCCCTATACAAGTATGAAAAGTCTTTTTCGGTATTACACGCGCATCATTCCGGTATATGGTCTACTGAGAATGCATGTTCCCGTGGATGCATATTTGGCGGAGATGCGGTGCCCGGTTCATCTTATTCATGGAACGGACGATAAATTGATACCCTTTCGGTTCAGCCGAGAACTGGAAAAAATAAATCCTTTACGAATCAGGCTTCACGCCATTAAAGGCGGAAAGCATAACAATCTTCCACAGATGGACGAATATCACCGGGCATTAAAAAAAATTTTATCGGCGTAAGAAAATGATAGGTATTAAAATACTGTTGGGTTTATTTTTGTTGCTATTGATAGGCAATCTGCTCACTTATTTTTTGCAGTACCGGTTTTTATTCCGCCCAACATTACTCCCCGAATCAACCCCCTTTTCTTTTCCGTTTGCGCATGAGGAAGTCTTTATAGATACGGAGGACGGGGGAAAAATAAATGGCCTTTGGATAAAACAAGCGGATAGAAAAACGAATAAGGGAATACTGTTTTATTTTCATGGAAACGCGGATAACCTAAGTCGGTGGGGGAGTGTTTATACAGAATTTGAATTGTTTGGCTACGATTTGTTTATCATGGACTACCGGGGTTTTGGAAAAAGTCGGGGGAAAAAAAACAACCGTTTATTACACCGGGATGCGTTTTTGGTATATGAAAAAATAGCCCCAACCTATCAAGGGTTTTCCATCGTGCTTTATGGGCGAAGCATAGGAACCGGGTTTGCCACCGAACTGGCTTCCGTGGTCACCCCGGATTTTTTGATTCTGGAATCCCCCTTTTCATCTATTCCCGACCTGTTTTATGCCTACTATCCCTTTTTACCACGCTGGTTTATCTTTCACTATCGGTTCGATAATAAGAAGATGTTACGGAAAACGAGCTGTCCTGTTTACATTTTTCACGGAAACAAAGACCGAATAATACCGCTCAGCTGTGCCCTTAAACTTAAGCCATACTTAAAGCCTACAGACCATTTCTGGGTAATATCTGGAGCGGGTCACAATAATTTGTCCGGTTTTCCGGAATTTACCGAAAAAAGGCGTCACATTTTTCTCCCATAAACAGAAACGGTTATATATTTGAACTCATGGATTTTTCGGCTTATTTAGCAATTTGGGAGAAAATAGGAAGCCGCTATTTTCTCGTTGCCGGTGTAGCTTATCTCCTTTTTTATCTGGTGCTTTTTCGATGGATAAAAAGTAAAAAAATACAGGCAAGGAATCCAAAAACAAAAGATCTTTTGCGGGAGGTCGGGTTTTCTTTGTTTACCATTTCTCTTTTTGCGCTCGTACCGTTGTTTTTTTTGACCAAAGAGTCCGTACGGGTTTACACCACATTTTATACAGACATTCATGAATACGGCATGGTTTGGTTTTGGGCCGCGTTTCCGGTGATGTTGATTATGCATGATACCTATTTTTATTGGACCCATCGTCTGATGCATCACCCCGCCCTGTATTCATATTTTCATCGGGTACATCACCTTTCTGTTAATCCCTCTCCTTGGGCGGCTTATGCCTTTCACCCCTTGGAAGCCTTTGTGGAAGTGGGGATTTTTGTTCTTTTTTTATTTACCATTCCGGTACACAAACTTCATTTTTTTCTATTTTTTTTCTTTTCCATCGTGTATAATGTATACGGCCATCTGGGGTGGGAGCTTTATCCCAGGCGATTTGCCCGCTCCGTTTTGGGCCGGTGGGTAAACACATCGGTGAGCCATAATCAGCACCACCGGCTGGCTCGGGACAATTATGGATTGTATTTTTTGTTTTGGGACAGGCTCATGGGTACGGTCAGGAAAGATTATGAGGAAGCTTTTGAAGACGTAAAAAAGAGATAATCTAAAAAGGAATCATCCGGCCATGCTGGCCAGAAGTGCGGCACCGTACGCCAGGCTTTGTTCATCCACATCAAAATCACTTCGGTGTACCGGTGCGATTATTCCCTTTTCCGGATTTCCGGTACCCAGCCTGAAAAAGCAGGCCGGAATATGTTGAGAATAATAAGCAAAATCCTCTGAAGCCATTCGCACATCCAGTTGTTTTACATTGTTTTCACCCAGAAGCTTTTTTGCTTTTTCTGCAGCCCGGTTCGTCAGGGCGATGTCATTAAACAGGCAGGGATAGCCACGGACAATTTTTACAACGCAGGTTGCTCCGAAAGAGCCGGCGATATCCCGGCACATATGTTCAATTTTCTCATGTGCCGTAGCCCTCCATGATTCATCCATAGTGCGAAAAGTACCTTCCAGGTATACTTCGGATGGAATGATGTTGGTGGCGCCGTCAGCGATTACTTTTCCGATGGTTAATACGCTTGGAACCGTGGGTTTTGCAGAACGGGAAATCAATGTTTGCAGGGCTGTAATTATCTGTGCAGAGACAGGAACGGGATCTATAACCTCTTCGGGTGTGGCGCCGTGTCCGCCCTTGCCTTTTATGGTGATATAAATTTCATCTGAAGAGGCCATATATTTTCCCGGACAAAATCCGGCCGTTCCTACCTGAAGCGGATTAAATACGTGCAGTCCGAAAATGGCTTCCGGCTTCCAAAGATCTAACAAACCCTCTTTAATCATCAGCGAAGCCCCCCCGGGAAGCACCTCTTCCCCAGGTTGAAAAACAAACTGCACTTTTCCCTGCCACAGATTCCGGTTTTTTTGCAAAATGCGTAATGCGCCTAACAAACAGGTGGTGTGTACGTCATGACCACAGGCATGCATTACCCCCTCTCTGGTTGATTTGTAGGGAACGGAATTGCTTTCTTTAATGGGCAGGGCGTCCATGTCGGCCCGCAAAGCAATCACCGGTCCGGGAGATTCGGCTTCCAAAACGCCCGTAATGCCAAAACCGGCAAAACCGGTTTGATGTTTTATTTCCCAGGAGGATAGGGTTTGGGAAATAAACGCAGCTGTTTGTTCTTCCTGAAAAGATAATTCCGGATAGGCGTGTAAATGCCTGCGCAGCGCAATTAATTCGGGGAGAATGTCATTTGCTTCATCAAGCCAGCTGTTGGAGAGAGAAAGTGTCATTTGCTGAACCACATTTTTAAAGCGACCAATACCAATATGGCTGCAAAGGTTTTTTTAAGCATACCGGCATCAATGCCCTGTACCCACCTAGAGGAAATATAACTGCCCGCCAAAAAAAAGGTGGCGATAACTGCAGAATAGGCAAAATTGACATTTCCTGCTTTGTAATAATTTAAAACCGACAACAGGCCGACCGGCAAAAGCATGATGGCCGCAATGCTTGTTCCCTGAGCCAAATGTTGTGATAGGCCCAAAAAAAAGATGAGCGCCGGCACAATAACGATGCCTCCGCCAACACCCATGAATCCACTTAAAAATCCGGCGCCTACGCCGATCAGCGCTAATGTTAGGAAGGAGGTAAGATCCATTTTTTTCATAATTAAACAGGGTGTAAATGTACGGAAACCAATATAGGGTCAGGCCCTATCTTTGTTCAAAATTATTTAAGGATATGCAGATTCGCGCATTTACGTTTAATCCGTTTTCTGAAAACACGTATGTTCTGTATGACGAAACGGGAGAGGCTGTTTTGGTTGATCCGGGCTGTGCTTTTCCCGAAGAGGAGAAAGAGCTGCAAAATTTTATTTTGGACAATAAGCTTACCGTGAAAAAGATTTTGTTGACTCACGCTCATATAGACCATGTATTGGGTTGTGATTTTGTTGCGAAATCTTTCGGGGTGGGTGTTTTGATGCATAAAGACGATTTATTCTTATTGCAACGCGCCTCCGATATAGGAAAGATGTATGGGGTCTCCGTTGCCGAACCGCCAATGCCGGAGGGCTTTATGAGTCATGGAGATGCTTTTTCTTTTGGAAACAGCACTTTGGAGGTTCGCTTCACTCCCGGACACAGTCCCGGAAGTATCAGTTTTATTCATCTGGATTCCCGGTCCGTTTTTTCGGGTGATGTTTTGTTCTCCGGATCGGTTGGCAGAACGGATTTACCCGGCGGCAACATGGATGTTTTATTGGAGTCTGTCCGCAATCAGTTGTTTTCTCTTCCGGATGACTTTGTCGTCTTCAGTGGGCACGGACCAGTAACGAACATAGGAACTGAGAAAAGGCAGAACCCCTTTTTTAAGTTATAGGGTGCTTCATTTGCCCGTTTTAGTAGTTCAAACCTCTCTTTTTTTCAAACGTCTTTCTCTTTTTTTGAGAAGCTGACACCCCGTGTTTTTATATCAGTTAATTAAAAATCAACACACTAAAAGTACAAACTTGGCGGTTTGTACAAACAATACCGGCTTGTTTTGGTATCTGGACTTTTTAGGAAAAAAAGCCATGCACCTTTGTCATGTCTTTAAGGCGAAGCAGTAATGCCAAACCGGAAAGCAAAAAGTAAAGTAATTTCAAGCGTGCATGGGGCGACTGCCGTTTTTCACAGGATGTGAAAGGCGGCAGTCTTTTTTTAGCCGCCCGGTGACGAAAGTTTTTTAAAGAGCTCCCACAAGGTGATACCGGCGGCAACGGAAACATTGAGGGAGTGTTTGGTTCCCCTCATGGGGATTTCTATTGCCGCATTACAGGTGTTCAAAACCTCCGCGGCAATTCCCTTTACTTCGTTTCCAACAACTAAAGCTATCGGTTTTTCATCAAAATTGGGGAGTTTGGGAAGTAATAGGGAACAGTCGGTTTGTTCAAGTGCGACGATTTGATAATCATTGTTTTTTAAAAAACTGACGCAGGAAATCGTTTTTTCCCAATAGGTCCAGGGAACCGTATATTCAGCGCCCAGGGCGGATTTATGAATTTCATTGTTGGGCGGGGTAACGGTAATTCCGCAAAGGTGGATATGCATTATTTCGAAACCGTCGGCGGTGCGAAAAAGAGCACCGACATTATGTGCGCTGCGGAGGTTGTCGCACACAATGGCCACCCTGAGCTTGGGCGATTTTGCAAATTCTTCGGGGCTTTTTCTTCCCAGATCTTCTAAAGATAATTGTTTCATTAATGGTTACAATTTTCCAGAAAGTGCACGGAAAACAAGCAGCAGACCAAAAAGAATAAACGCGACACCAACCACAACATTAGCCCTACGCAGCATTTGGGGGTTTATAACATGACGCATTTTTTTGGCAAACCATGCTTTTAAAATATCGACGAAAAAAACGAACGAGAGGGTTGTCGCAAATTGGGCTCCTATCAGCTCTTTTTTATCGCCGTAAAGCGCGACAGCTGCACCCACCGTAGTGATCCAAAAAATGATGACGGAGGGGTTTAATATATTATAGAGAAAACCTTGAAAGACCAGCCAAAAGGCATTTGACTGATTTATTTCCACCTTTTTTACACCGGCACCGCCGGGTGTTTTTCTAAGAGGAAAGATTTTTACCGCGCCCATAATAACCAGGATAATACTACCGATTAGAATGAAAATCAGCTTGTTTTTTGGGTTTTCCAAAAGAGCGGCCATGCCGAAATAGGCAATTAAAATGCAAAAACCATCACTTAGGATAATACCGACATCTAAAAAGAGGGCCGACCGGAAACCCTCCCGAAGGCTCACTTCAATAAGAAGAAAAAAAACGGGCCCCACCAGCACACTGAGCAGTAAACCGAGAAAAAGTCCGTTGAGCACAGCCTGTTCCATCACCCCGTCACGTTTCGTTTTTCATGTAGAAATTGCTCCCAGAGATGAAACCGCTCACCTTTGAGCACCCGCGGAAATTTGCTTTGTGATCCGATACGCCCGTTTCGTTCCAACCATTCATAAAACCACGAAGAAGGAACAACTTCCAAATAGATATTTTTTAGGGCATGCAATCGCTCCACGGCGTAATCATCGTTTATTGTGCACAATGCATTATCCAATTCTTGAGAGAGCCGGCCCGGTTCTACAAAATCATCACAGCCGACGAACCATTTATGCGCAAAAAGAGATCCGTCGGCGACCCCAGCCACAGTAAATTCTTTGATGGGGGCATTCAATTTTTCACCAACCGCCCGAACGGCCATATTCATATTATCTACCGAAAGATGTTCCCCGCAAAGACTCAAGAAGTGTTTTGTGCGCCCGGTAATCACGATTTCCCGGTTGGGAAGATCGGTGAATTTTATGGTATCGCCGATCAGGTAACGCCAGGTTCCGGCGCAGGTACTCAGCAGCAAGGCATATTCTTCGCCTTCTTTCACCTCATCCATCCAGAGAGTTTCCGGCTTTTCGGTTACATTTCCATCTTCATCAAAATTTTGTGAGGTAAAGGGGATAAACTCTAAAAAAATCCCATTATCCAACACCAGTTCCATGCCTTTATTTTCGCGCCGGCTTTGGTAGGCGATAAAGCCTTCCGAAGCCAGATAGGTTTCAATGTAGTGAATAGGCTTACCCAACAGTTTTTCAAATCCTTTTTTGTAGGGTTCAAAAGAAACGCCTCCATGTGTATAGACCTGAAGATTGGGCCAAATTTCATGAATATGATTTAGGTTATAATGGGAAATAACCCTTTCCAGTGTAAGCTGAATCCAGGCCGGAACACCCACAATTACTCCGATATCCCAATCTTTGGCTTTTTCTACCACCCGATCTATTTTATGGTTCCAGTCTCTTTCACGGGCAATGTCTTTTCCCGGTTTGTAAAAAGGGTGAAACCAGGTGGGAATTTTTGCCTGGGAAATCCCGCTAAGGTCTCCTTCAAAATAGTGACCCTGATTTACCAAATCGGTTGAACCGCCCAGCATAAGAATTCCTTTTTCAAAAAAATCAACCGGGAGATCATAATGGGACAGTGTCATGATCTGTCTCATGCTGGTGCGGGTATTTTGTCTCAGCAAATCCCGGGTAATGGGAATCCGTTTTGACGCACTTTCTGATGTTCCCGAACTCAGGGCAAAGTAGGTTATTTTTCCCGGCCAGCAAATGTCCTCATTTCCTTCCAGCGTTTTGTGCCACCAGGCGGAATACAGTTTGTTGTAATCGAAAACGGGTATTTTTTGTTGAAATTCCCGAATCGGATTTTCGTGCTGAAGGATTTTGGAAAAACCATAAAACGTGCCAAATGCGGTATATTGTGATTTGGCCAGTAGTTTAATCAGTGTTTTTGTCTGCTGTTTTCCCGCGGACGGTTTTTTACGCACCTTGGTTACCGTTTTGTTCAGGTAGATTGCCCGCTTTAGTATGCTGCCCAATAGTGCCATATAATCCTGTATTTACGACTCTTGAAAAGCCGTATTTCGCAAAAATAAGGAAATAGAACGACGCTTCCGACTACAGCATTTTTAGCATGCTGATTTCCATAGGCTCCAATAAGCGGTATTTTCCCCGCGGAAGATTCTTTTTGGTTAGACCGGCAAAGTAAACTCGATCCAGTTTAAGAACAGTGTACCCCAAATGTTCGAATATTCTGCGCACGATTCGGTTTCTTCCGCTGTGAATTTCAATGCCGATAATTTTTTTGGTGCCATTCGGCGAATTGGAATAATCCACGGCGTCCGGCTTTATAAAGCCGTCTTCCAACTGCACGCCCTCGCGAATTTGGTGGAGGTGGTCCGCTTTAAGGTTTTTGTCCAATTCCACGGCATAAATTTTCTTTATCCGTTTTTTTGGGTGCATAAGTTTATCGGCCATTTCCCCGTCATTCGTAAAAAGAAGAAGACCGGTGGTATTGCGGTCTAGCCGTCCTACCGGAAAAACGCGTTCCTTGCAGGCATCGCGGATTAAAGCCATTACCGTACGTCGCCCCTGGGGGTCTTCGGAAGTGGTGATGTAATCTTTGGGCTTATTCAGCAACAAGTACATCGGTTTTTCCGGAATAATGGCCCGGCCGTCAAATTTTACGGTATCCCCTGGTTGTACTTTGTATCCGACCAGGTCAACCAATTTCCCATTTACCGTCACAACCCCGTTTTCTATAAATACATCTGCTTCACGGCGGGAACAGATACCTGCATTGGAAATGTATTTATTCAGGCGTGTACTTCCGTCCCCCATTTTGGGTTCCGTAGCCGATTTTTTTTCCCGTTTTCCCGTTTTCCAATCTGCGCGTTTATATGGGGTGTTTTTTTTGAAACGATCTGGAAATCTGTTTTTTTCTCTACTATCCGTGCCGGATCTTTCTATTTTGGGCTTGTCTGACCTATTTAAACCAGCTTTTTTATTCGTCTTTTCATACGATTTTTCTTTTCCTTTTTTCTCTGGACGGAAGCCACTTCCCGTATTGGACGGGTAAGGATTTTCGGATGTCGAAACTCTCTTTTGCGGGGACCGATTCCCGCTTTTTTTCATTTTATCCTCTCTGTATTGTGGAGAAGCCGATTTGGTTGGCCTGGAAGATTTGACGGTTGCCGCTTTGACGGAACCAGATTTTTCTGTCTCGTTTTTTCCGAGCCGTCCTGTTTTTTTGGGGTTTGAATTTCGGTTCATCTACGCTTTTGAAAAGGGATGCGAAGGTATGGGTTTTCACTGATATTCAGCACCGGTGCATAAAACACGTGTTGACTTTCGTAAAAAAATCCGTAGTTTCTTATTAAAACCCCTCCAGGTATTCCAGAATAGCTTCTTTCATCAGGAGGTGTTGTTGCACGGGTTTTAAATGCGGAAGCAAATCGGTGGCTTCGAAATGAGGCCATCCTTCTTCGTCGCGACCGATGAATGTGTAGTATCCGTATTGGGAAAGCAGTGTGCATACGGCCACATGCATGACATCCATTTTTTGGTCTTTATTGAGTTTTTTACCGAATTGGTTCAACTCCTGCAAACCAATCATAAAAAGGATGCCCTCCAATTCAAAGTCCTGATCAAACCAGAGGTTCAGCTTTTTTACCAATTCGGCCCAACGGAGATTTAATTCCTGGTTACGTTTCATTGTTTTTGTATCAGGTATCAGGTACCAGGTATCAAGAGATTTTTATACCATCTTGATTCTGCATACCGATACGGTTTAGCCGTTTATTGCGGCAATTCCCGGCAGTACTTTTCCTTCTATAAATTCCAGCATGGCTCCACCGCCGGTGCTTACATAACTTACGCGGTTTTTCAGGTCATATTTTCCCACGGCGGCCACGCTGTCTCCGCCTCCTACCAGGCTGTAAGCTCCCGCTCTCGTTGCTTCGGCTACCGCAAAAGCCACATTTCGGGTTCCCGCTTCAAAAGAACTCATTTCAAACACACCCATGGGCCCGTTCCATAAAATGGTTTTAGCTTCGCCGAGCGTTTCTCGGAATGCCTGTACACTTTCCGCCCCGATATCCAAACCCATATACCCGTCTGGTATTTGGTCGGACGCTACCGTACGGATATCGCCATCGTTTGCAAAGGAATTGTTAATGACGGCATCGGTCGGCAGCAATAGTTTCACTCCGCGCGCTTCCGCCTCTTTCAGCAGTCGTGCGCAGGTTTCCAACATTTTTTCTTCACAAAGGGACTTGCCTATGTTTCCGCCTTTTGCCTTGATGAATGTAAACATCATTCCTCCGCCGATAATCAGAGTGTCTGTTTTGGGAAGCAGGTTTTCGATTATGGCTAATTTGTCCGACACCTTGGCTCCGCCCAAAATTGCAACAAAGGGTTTTTGAGGATCGGCAGTTATTCGGTTGATGTGTTCTATTTCCCTCGCCATCAGATAGCCGAAGCATTTTTTTTGGGGGAAAAACTGTGCAATTACGGCGGTAGAGGCGTGGGCCCGGTGGGCGGTTCCGAACGCATCGTTTACATAAATATCAGCCAGTTTGGCCAAGCCCTGGGCGAATGCCGCATCTCCCATCTCTTCTTCTTTGTGAAAGCGGAGGTTTTCCAGCAGAAGCACCTGGCCAGGATTTAGCGAAGCGGCTGCCTTTTCAGCAACATCACCGATGCAATCCAGGGAAAAAAGCACGGGAACGCCGAGTTTTTCGGATAAATAACCCGTAAGGTGTTTCAGGGAATACTTTTCTGCGGGCCCATCCTTGGGACGGCCTAAATGGCTCATCAAAATTAAACATCCTCCGTCTTGCAGGATTTTTTTCAGTGTGGGCATCGCCTCATCAATACGGGTTGTATCCGTAATTTGAAATTCAGCATTCAGGGGCACATTGAAATCTACTCTGACCAGGGTTTTGAGACCCGCAAACGAAAAATGATCTATGGTTATCATCAACAAATCTTTACGATAAACCGAAAAAAAGTAAGGTACTTCGTGTATTTTTGGCAAAAATAATATAAACCGCCGAGCAGGGAAATGAAGTTTGCCGATGTATTGGGATGCCGCGAATTAAAAACGACGTTGATAAACGGTGTTTTGTCAGAACGCATTCCCCACGCCCAGCTTATTGCAAGCCGCCCTGGCGGCGGGAATTTTCCCCTGGCGCTGGCCTACGCGCAATATGTGCTTTGTCTGGACAAACAGGAGGGGGACAGTTGTGGAGCTTGTGACTCCTGCCGGCAGATGGCCCGACTTGTTCATCCCGATTTACACCTGGTTTTTCCGTTTGCCAAAGTGGGAGATGCGACAAAAAAAGAAATTTCCTGTAGGTATTTTACCGAGCCGTTTAGGAAGGCGGTGCTTTCCAATCCCTATCTGGAGCCGGATGACTGGTTTCGTGCCGCGGGCATGGATGATAAATTGGCCGTGATAAACGTTCATACGGTGAATGAAATCGTTCATTACATGCAGATGAAATCGTATTCGGGCGGTTATAAAATTTGTTTGGTCTGGATGCCTGAGTTATTCTTTCATTCAGCCATTCCCAAGTTGTTAAAAATTTTGGAAGAGCCACCCCCGCGGACCTTGTTTTTTTTGGTGAGCAGCCGCCCTGACGGCATCATGGCCACCATTTTATCACGGACGCAGTTGCTCAAGCTGCCCAAAATTCCTGATTTTGACATGATGGAATCTCTTATGAACCATCACGGAATGGACGTGCAGAGGGCTCAGGAAATTGTAAACATTGCTGATGGAAACTACAATGAGGCGATGTGGTTGTGCAATGAGCCAGATAACGCTCAAAGCGTAAATCGTTTCAGAGAGTGGATGTTGGCTATTTACCGGGCCGATCTTCCGGCGTTGTTTAAATTCTCTGATGATTTTCATGGATTTACCATGGATGAACAAAAGAGTTTTTTGGTGTATGTGATGCACATGTTCCGCGAGAGCATCATCGTTCAGGCAGGAGACCCCAAGTTGGCCCGTACCACTTCCGCCGAGCGGGTTTTTTTGGAGAAATTTGCCAAAACGGTTACCCCCGAATCGGTGATTGAAATACGCAAATTGACGGAAGATGCCCTTTATCACATAGACCGACAGGCAAGCGCCAAAATGTTGATGACGGCCCTTTCACTTCGCATAATGCCCCACTATATGCGCCGCACAGGGTAATTCCATCAATCCCGTTTTATTTTGCTTAATTTTGCCCAAACAGAAATTGTGAAGTATGGCCTGTGCTGATTGTTCAAACGGAAGAGGAAACACCAATGCGTTGCCCGCGGGGTGCAAAAACAACGGTACCTGCGGCACGGGGGGCTGTAATAAATTGAATGTATTTGACTGGCTTGCAGGGATGGAGCCGGCTTCCGGAACGGAGCCTTTCCACTGGGTAGAAGTACGATTTAAAAACACCCGGAAAGAATTTTTTAGAAACCCCGAAGCCCTTCAGCTGGTGCAGGGTGATGCGGTGGCCGTTGAGGGCAATCCGGGACATGATATCGGTATAGTTTCCGTAACGGGGGAGTTGGTTCGCCTGCAGATGCGTAAAAACGGATTTCAACCCGGCGAAGGGGCAAAAAAGGTATTCCGCAAGGCGCGGCCTAATGATATTGAACGTTGGCAGGCCGCCATGGCTTTGGAAAAAAAGGCCATGATGATTTCCAGGAAGCACGCCGTTGACCTCAATTTAGACATGAAAATCAGCGATGTAGAATACCAGGGAGACGGCACCAAAGCAACGTTTTTTTACATCGCGGAAAACCGGGTTGATTTTCGGGAATTGATTAAGCTACTTGCCCGCGACCTAAAGGTGCGTATAGAAATGCGACAGATCGGGGCGAGGCAGGAAGCCGGCCGGGTAGGAGGTATAGGTGCATGCGGAAGGGAACTTTGCTGTGCATCTTGGCTAAAAGATTTCAGAACCGTAACCACTACGGCGGCCCGTTATCAACAGCTTTCCATAAATCCACAGAAATTGGCGGGACAGTGCGGAAAACTGAAGTGTTGTCTGAATTATGAATTGGAAAGCTACATGGATGCCCTACGTGATTTTCCACCTTCTCACATCATGCTTCGCACCATGGAAGGGAATGGAATACACATGAAAACCGATATTTTTAACGGGATTATGTTTTATGCCTATGAGGGCAACGAAAGCCGCTTTCATCGGCTTACTCCCGCAAAGGTTCGCGAAATACAGGAATTGAATAAAGCCGGAAAACTGGCGGATAAACTCAGCGACGGTCAGCCGGAGCTTACCCTGCGCGAAACACGAAAAGCCCATACGGAACTTGATTTTGTGGATGCCGCCGGCGAGGACAATATTACCCGTTTCGATCGCCAAAGGCGCGATAACCGCAACCGAACTCGCCCCAAACGGAATGATGATCAGCGAAGACAACAGACAGACGGGCGGCCTAATCCGCAAAACACGAAAAGGCCGGGAGAACAACGGCGGGACAAACGAAGAGACAACGGGAAAAATCCCGGTTCAGGAAAAGAAAATCCGCCAACGGGCGTTTGATATGGATTATTTTTTAAAACCGGCAAAGACATTTATCCGTGTATTTTTTGTGGCAGCAATTGCTTCGCTTCTTTTTTCGTGTGATAGAAACCTTGTTTTCGAGGAGTATCGGGAGATAAAAAACTACGAATGGAATAAAACAGATACACTTACTTTTAGCACTCAAATAAAAGACACGCTTGAAGCGTATAATTTGATTGTGAAAATCCGGAACGGGGAAAACTACCCATATCGAAACGTATATTTATTTCTTACCACCATTTTCCCGGATGGAAAAAGGGCGTTGGACACCCTGGACTTTCAGTTTTACGAAGAAAATGGAAATCCGCTGGGGAAGTGTTCCGGCGATATATGTAACAACTCGTTTCTGCTTTCCCGGGGAGTTCATTTTGACCAGGCCGGGATCTACCGCTTTCAATTCAATCATGCCATGCGAAGCCAAGACGGAAAACTTCCTTACATTATGAATTTCGGGCTGCGCATAGAAACCGATCAGCAACAGGAAAACTGATGGCAAAAAAACCAACAATCTCCCAATCTGTAAAATGGCCATGGATATTGGCGTTCAGCCCGCTTTTTTTTCTTCTTTTCATGCTTTTTCTGGCTGCCGTCGGAGCCTTCGGCAAACTTCCATCATTTGCCGAATTGGAGGATCCCCGCAGCAACCAGGCCAGCCTTATTTACAGCGCCGATGGTAAAATACTCGGCAAATATTATATCCAAAACCGGACAAACGTAAAATATTCCGAGATAAATACGTCCATGGTAGATGCACTCATTGCTACGGAGGACGAGCGTTTTTATAATCACTCCGGCGTGGACGGGAAAGCCTTGCTACGGGCTATTTTAACGGGCGGAGGACAGGGCGGAGGAAGCACCATTACCCAACAATTGGCTAAAATTCTTTTTCACGGTCAGGAAAGAAAAGGGGGAAAAATTCGGAGAATTCTCCAAAAATTTAAAGAGTGGGTCATCAGCGCCAAATTAGAAAGAAATTATACGAAACAAGAAATAGTGACCATGTACCTGAACATGGCCGATTTTGGACATGAAATTTTTGGCATACAAACCGCGGCAAAGGTGTATTTTAATAAAAAGCCCGCAGAGTTAGAGGTGCATGAATCAGCTCTTTTGGTAGGTCTTCTCAAGGCTCCCACAAGGTACAGCCCGATAAAAAACCCCGAAAGGTGCAAGAACCGCCGGAACACGGTATTGAATCAGATGCATAAAAACAAAAAAATTACTGAAGAAGAGGCTGCCGTATTTAAAGAAAAGCCATTAATTGCCGACGAGGCGAAACTTTGGGAACGTGTTCAGAGAAATCAATTCGGCATGGGAGACCTGGCGCCCCACTTTACCGCAGAGTTGAAAAAGGATCTGCAAAAATGGTGTAAATCTCATACCAAAGAAAATGGCGAAAACTACGATTTGTATCGGGACGGACTGCGCATTTACACCACGATAGACAGTAAAATGCAGCGTTATGCCGAGCAGGCGGTGATGGAATGGATGGCCACACTTCAGCAGCAGTTTTTTCGCTCCAAAAAAGGAAGCAAAAATGGTCCGTTTGATTCTCGAATGAAACAGGAGGATGTGGAGAAAAGCCTAAGAAAAGCCATGCGGGAGAGCGGCCGTTACAAAGCGGCCAAAGAGGAAGGCTTGAGTGATGAAGAAATAGAAAAAGAGTTTAGGACGCCGGTGAAAATGCGGGTTTTTTCTTACCGCGGAGATCGCGATACGCTGATGAGCCCCTGGGACAGCCTGGTCTATTACAAGTATTTTCTCCAGTGCGGATTAATGAGTATGGAAACTCATACCGGGCAGGTTAAAGCCTGGGTGGGCGGGGTTGATTTTAAAAACTTTAAATACGATCATGTTCGCGGCAGTCAAAGGCAAGTGGGCTCAACGTTTAAGCCGTTTGTGTACGCCATGGCCATACAGGAAAAAAATTCACCCTGTATGCAGGTGCCGAATTCCTCGGTGTGTATAGACAATTGGTGTCCTTCCAACTCGAGTGATTACAAAGAAGGACAGATGATGAGCCTGAAAGAGGCACTTGCCCATTCGGTAAATAAAGTGAGCGCCTTTTTGATGAAGCAATACGGCCCATCTGCGGTATTGAAATTTGCTTCTAAACTGGGTATTGATGTGAAGGATATAGATCCTGTTCCCGCGATTTGTCTTGGAACTCCCGATATTACCGTGTACGAAATGGTGGGCGCATTTAATACATTTCCCAACCGCGGGGTATTTATAAAACCCCAATATCTCTTACGCATTGAAGATAAAAACGGAAACGTGCTTGAGGAGTTTTATCCCGAAAGAAATGAAGCGATGGATGAGGTTTCGGCCTGGCTTATGGTGGAATTAATGAAAGGCGTTGTTTTGGAGGGAACGGCGGGCCGCCTTCGCCGGACATATCGTTTTGATAAACCGGTGGGTGGAAAAACAGGCACCACCCAAAACAATTCTGATGGATGGTTTATCGGGTTTTCTTCCGATCTTACCACGGGGGTATGGGCGGGTGGAGAAGACCGTCAGGTTCGTTTCCGTAGCACGGCATTGGGCCAGGGAGCCAACATGGCCCTTCCCACATGGGCATTGTACATGAAAAAAGTGTACGCCGACCCCGAGTTGGGTTATAGAGGAGCCGAATTTGAAAAACCCGCAGCAGAAATTAATATTGAAACCAATTGCGGTGAATACCGCGAAGATCTTTTGGATTTTCAGGAGGACCTTTCGGGCGAAAACTTTGACAGGTAATATTGAATACGGGTTTATAACCCTGTTTGAAACGATGTGGTGGGTATTTCAAAACACATTGGGTCAATAGCCCCCAAGGTCTTTGTTTTCTTGTTGAAGCAGTTTTAGGGCGAGACGGCTTGCTCCTATGCGCATCCGTTTCGGGTGAATCCACTCAGGTCCCGTTCCCCGGATGATGGTTTGGATATATCGTTCCGCATCTTCGGGTTCAGAAATTCCGCCTGCCGGTTTTATGCCGATTTTAATTCCCGTGCGCAGGAAATGATCTTTCACGGCTTCGCAGAGCATTTCCACCGATTTAAGGGTGGCCGATTCGGCCGATTTGCCCGTAGATGTCTTTACGAAATCCGCACCGCCTTTAATGGCTGCAGCGGCAGCCCACTTCATGTTTTCAGGCTTTTCCAGTTCTCCGGTTTCTAAAATTACTTTTAACAGTGCCGTTTGTCCGCAGACTTGCCGTATGTGTGCCACTTCCTCAAACAAATATTCGGCCCCGTCCTCTAAAAACCGTCCCCGGTTGATGACATAATCAATTTCATCCGCTCCGGCGTCTAAAGCAAATTTTACTTCGTCGGCCTTCATGTGTAAAGGAAGCTGACCATGCGGAAATGCACCGGCCACACAGGCCGTTTTTATTTCTGTTCCAAGCAGCAAGTCTCTAACCTGAATGGCGAAAACGGGAAAAACACATATTGCCGCCGGCCGGCAACCGTAGGTGTGGTAATTATGTAAAATCTCTGAAACGAAACGGTTTATCACGGAACGGGTATCTGTTCCTTCCAGACGTGTTATATCTAAAAGAGAATAAATACGCAAAAATGAATCCTTCATAACACAAAGGTAAAATGGTATGTGGCATACATTGGCATCAAGATAAAAATAAGAAAGCTTTTATTACTTTAATTTCACGCATAATTTGTACGTTTGATAAACAATTATAAATTAAGGCTGATGAGAAATGGATTTATTTTTATAATGGCATTTCTGTTATCGAAAGAGATCTTTTCCCAAAACAACGTGGGAATCGGCACGAATTCGCCCAATCCGAAATCACTTTTGGAGCTCAATGCGAACGATAAGGGTTTTTTAGTTCCCCGCCTGAATACCACACAGCGTTTGGCGATTGCTCCCGCGGGAGCCGTTGACCAGGCCTTGCTGGTGTACGATACGGATGATCAACTGTTTTATTTTTGGAATTCAACGGCATGGATTCCATTTCCACTGCCTGGAGGAAACAATACGGCGTTTACGTTTAACCCCGCTACGGGAGACCTTTCCATAACGGACCCCGGCGGAACGCTTACCGTGAACTTACCTCCTTCCACGGATACTGATTCTACGAACGAACTCATTTCTAATGTTGTGTACAATCCTGCGAATAACACCCTCACCCTCACCGAAGCGGGAAACACCTTTACCGTCACGCTTTCGGCCTCTTCGGGAGTAACCGGTCCCGCAGATGCCGCCGCATTTTGTGCGGGAATTACGTCTGGTCCGCTTCCCATCATGGGCAATCCCGATACACTCTGCAATTCCATTGTTTACCAAAGTGGAAATAACATCGGAATCAATACCACTACCCCGGTAGTTGCGTTGCAGATAAACGCCACAAATGCGATAGCGATTCCCACGGGAACCACGGCACAACAGCCGGGTGGAGCACCGGCCGGGTCTATGCGGTTTAATACCAACCTGGGCGCGGTAGAGGTGTTTAACGGAACCTGTTGGCAGTTGGTGAATACACCTCCCGTGGGATCCACGTATATTCAGTGGGCTTCCGCGGCCGACCCAAACACGCTCTATCCATGTACCCAGTGGGTGCGAACGGATATCAATAACGGAGAGTTTATCCGCGCTGCGGGCGGAGCCTCCAATGTGGGTTCGGCAGGGCCGTTGAGCGGTGTGGTGCAGGATGATGCCATGGAAAACCATACCCACGATATCAGCGGCGGTATTAACGGAGCCGGAACATTAACCACCGCAGGGGCGGGAAACCACACCCACAACTGGGGCGGATGGTGGTCTAATGACGACAGCCGCAGTTTTGACGCGGCATCAGGCAATGGTGACGGAAACGGCAATACACTCAGTGATGGTTTTTTTTGGTGGGGAGGGAGCCCGGCGACAGGAAATGCAAACTCTAATTTTTTCAGAGGCAATTCTTCAGGAGCCAATCCGTTTGGTGGTGACATTTGGATACCTTACGATGATAATCTAAGTTCTAATACGGCCGGGGGCAACACTTTCGGAAATAACGACGGGGCCACTTGCGGAAACGGTTGGAATAACCGAACAACAGGTGGCAATTTTTTAGGAAGGCTTTCAGATAACTGTATGGGACATAACCACAATGTTGATTTTTATTCTCACCGTCATTGGTTGAAAAGCCGCCCCACCTCGGCCATAGGCGATCATACGCATACGGTTCCGGATCATACGCACACACATAGCCTGACGGTCGGCAACATCACAGGAGGTGTTTCCTCAGCAGAAACCAGGCCCACCAACGTGGCTGTTTTTTTCTGGCGTAGAACGCTTTAAGTAATCCCGGGAATTAAAAGTCCTTTTACGTGAGGGTAATCTTCCCCGAAGTCGGCCACCTCAAAAAGCACGTTATTTTCCCGACGTTCGGTTTTCATGTTGACTTTAGAGGGCAGAAATAAAGGCTTCTTAAAGTAAGCCTGCAGTTCTGCTTTTTCTTTCAGGTGTTTTTCGTAGGGCCGTAAACAATAATTTACGCTGTACCAGCCGTGAAGCAGGTGTTTATGGAATCCAAACAGCCGTGCGCCTAAACGGTTCAGGTGAATGGGATTGTAATCTCCGCTGACGGCGGCATATTTTCTGCCCATATCAGCACCTAAAATCACAGGAACCGAAGAACAATTTTGGCTCAGTTCTATCGGTGTAGATTCTGTCTCAGAGGGGCAGGGAATTTTTTTGCCCAGATACAGATTTACCGTGTTTTCTTCCCAAACCAATTCATCGCCGGAAAAAAGTTGCGTCAGGGTTTCAAAGGCAGTTCCTTTTTCGTGAGCCAGAAGGTGTCTGAAACGACACTCCACCGTAAAGGATTCATCAGGACGAACGGGCCTGTATTGCCTGATGTGGTCACTCAGGTGAACCATACCGGGCAGGGGAAAGGGCGCCTCCGGTCTGGAAGCCAGAAAAGCCCGCAAACCGAAAAAACGGATATGCCAATAGGTAAGCGGCACCGACTCTTCGGAAAAACCGAACATGCGGCAAAATGCCTTGTAGGGGCCGGAATCAATACCAACCCCTTGTATTTTGTATCCCAGATCAGGAAGAGCATCACCCGGCTTTTTAAACAGGGTTAAAAAAGCACGGGGGATAACACCCCCTACACCGGGAACATCAGACAGCGGCAGAAGACGATTCATAAGGGCAGTTGCAAGAAATTTGTAAAAACTAACTGATGGAATTTCTTACCCGTTGCGTGTAGGCTCTCAATGCCTCTTTAAATTCCATTCCTTTCGCCATATTTTCCTTTATTTCCAAGGCCGCCAACACATGCGTAAGTTTTTCTCCCTCATCATCCCCTTCAATGGAAATCAGGGGCTTTTGTTCTTCATAAAGGGCCTGCTCGGCGTCACGTAATTGCTCTGTGGTGAATACTTCCACCGCTTTTTTTATGGCAGGAATTTTCATCTATTCAGGCTTTTAATTTATCCAATAATGCCGTTACCGCCTCTTCTTTCGAAGTAGAAACCCCTTCCACCAGAACACCGTTTTTAAAGCCGGCAAAAAACGGCAGATTGTCCACTCCGGCCAATTTGCGTGCCTCCGGATTTTCCTCTGCGTTGATGTCTAAGAAAAGAATACCTGAATAATTTTCTTGATCGGAAAGCCTGCGGAATTTCGGGGCGAATAATTTACAACTGCCACACCAGTCGGCATAGAATTTAACAATCACCCGTTCGTGGGTTTTCAGTATTTGCGCCAAAGCGGCATCCTGGCTTATTTGAACACTCATGGATATCAAGTTTATTTACTGCCGTAAAGTTACCCATTTCGAAGTTGCGGGTGAATTATTTATTTTTATCCTGTAATAAATTGACCCTATGATCAAAAAGCTTGTTTTTACCGATGCTGCGCCTTTGCCAATCTTCAAATCCTTGAAGGAGCAACTTGGCATCAGGGATGTTTTTGTGCACCTTCTCATACAGCGGGGAATAAACACGTATGAAGAGGCCCGTCGTTTTTTTCGTCCCGATCCGACTCATTTACACGACCCATTCCTGATGAAGGACATGCATAAAGCGGTAAGCAGGGTGGCCCGCGCTATTGAAAGAAACGAAAAGGTGTTAATTTATGGAGATTATGATGTGGACGGGACCACTTCGGTAGCGGCCATGTTTTCCTTTTTTCAAAAAAAATTACACTATCCACATGTGGAACTTTATATTCCCGACCGTTACACTGAAGGGTACGGAGTTTCTTTCCGGGGTGTGGAGTTTGCCCGGGATGAAGGATTTACGTTGATATTGGCATTGGATTGCGGCGTAAAGTCTGCTGATAAAATTTCAAAAGCCCTGGATTATGGTATAGACTTCATCGTCTGTGACCACCACCTTCCCGGCGAAACCATGCCGCCCGCTTTTGCCATGCTCAATCCCAAACAGCCGGATTGCACCTATCCGTTCAAAGAATTGGCCGGATGCGGTATCGGATTTAAATTGATGCAGGCGCTGTGTATTCAAAACAACCTGAACCCGGAGGATGCCTATGAATTTCTCGACCTTGCTGCAATAAGCGCCTGTGCCGATATTGTGCCTCTTACCGGAGAAAACCGCACCATAACGGCGCTCGGCCTGGAAAGAATGAAATGCGGGCTGAGGCCGGGGATTAAGGCGCTTTTGGACAAAGCCTCTTTTCGCAATCCGGCCTTAAGTGTGGAGGATATCGTTTTTGTCATTGCACCCCGCATAAACGCCGCCGGTCGCTTAAAACACGGGAAAGCGGCCGTGGAGCTTTTGATTGCCGATGAAGAAGAAGCCGCCGGGTTTAATGCGGAAGAGTTGAATACCAACAACAAAGACCGCAAAGAACTCGACCGGCAGATTACGCGGGAGGCCCTCAGCCTTATTGAAAATGCTCCGGAATATAAAGAACGCCTCAGCACGGTTGTTTTTCAGCCTCATTGGCACAAAGGAGTGGTTGGGATAGTCGCCTCCCGGCTTATAGAGGTGCATTATAAGCCTACCGTGGTACTGACGGAAAGTAACGGCAAGGCCACCGGATCTGCGCGAACGGTGGAAGGGTTTGACCTTTATGCCGCTTTGGAAGAATGTATCGATTTATTTGAAAATTTCGGGGGCCACATGCATGCCGCCGGTTTAACCATGAAGCCCGAACGGGTGGATGAGTTCATCCGCCGTTTTGACGAGTCGGTGAAAAAGCGGATTACCCCTGAACAGTTAATACCTTCGGTTAAAATAGATGCTGAGTTAAGCATTCTTGATGTGACGGATTCTTTATTCCGTCTTTTGAAGCAATTCGCTCCTTTCGGGCCGGGCAACATGAATCCGGTTTTTCTTTCCGAAGAAGTAAGTATTTACAATAACAGCCTGCGAATCGTAGGCGAAAACCATCTGCAAATGCAGATCTATGTACCCGGTAAAAGCCAGGTGGCACTTAAGGCGATTGCGTTTAAACAGGCGCACCGTTATGAGGAAATTCAAAACCGGGGCAAATTCCGCATCTGTTATTCCATCACTGAAAACGTTTTTCGTCCTTCCGAAGACCGGGAAATCAGAACCCTGGACCTGGAGATAAAAGAGGTTGTTTTGGTCTGATTAACGTTGGGAGCGTTCTGCCACCACCCGCTTTCCTTTTGCATCTTTGTTCAGCGCATTCAGGATGCGGTCGGCATCTCTGTCCGAAACCGACACGAACGAAAATTTCTCCATTACTTTTACATCGTTGATAAAACGACCCGGGACTCCGCTTTTGTCGCGGATGTATTCCACCAAAGTTCTTGGCGTCATATTATCTAATTTTCCCAGAGCGATGAAAAGCCTTTCGCCGCCGTTTGCATTTCCCGAGAAACTTCTACGGAAGCGGTCGTTGCCTCTTTCTTGTCGTCCGAACTCTCTGCCGCCTCGTCGGTCACCTCCGGAAGTTACCTCCGAGATTTGCCCGAAGTTGCTTTCGTCAATGGTACCGGCTAATAATTTCTTTAACAGCCCGGCTACCACCTCTTCGGGAGCTGAAAGTGCCAATAAATCCTCAGCCATAGGCAGATATTTGTCTAAATTGGCATGTTGCACGATGGCCAGAATTTCATTTTTAGTATGCTCCAGTTTGGAATTGATGACTTCCTGAATTCCCGGAAGGGCCGCCTTTTTAATGTCTGATTTGGCCACGCGCTTGATTACCGATAATTTTCGAAAATCGGGAGGAGATACCAGAGAAATGGCCACTCCCGTTTTTCCTGCCCGCCCGGTTCTGCCTATCCGGTGTACGTAACTATCCGGATCTTGGGGAAGTGAATAATTGATGACGTGGGTAAGATCGTTTACATCAATTCCGCGTGCAGCTACGTCGGTAGCCACGAGAATATTGATAGACTTCTTTTTGAACTTGGCCAATATACGTTCACGCTGGTGTTGTGAAATATCGCCGTGCAAAGCTTCAGCAGAATAGGCGCGTTCTATCAGTTTATTGGCTACGCTGTCGGTATCTAATTTAGTCTGGCAGAAAATAATGCCGTAAAAATCGGGTTGGGTTTCCATAATCCGCACAAGTGCCTCAAGCTTGTCGCGTTCGTATACATCGTAATAAATCTGCTCTATGGACGCATTGGCAATCTGCTGTTTCTGTACCGCTATTTCTTCGTATTCTCCCATGAATTTTCGGGCGATTTCACGAATCTCCGAAGGCATGGTGGCAGAAAAAAGCAACATGCGGATTTTTTCCGGCGTGCTGCGCAGAATGGATTCAATATCGTCTCGAAAGCCCATGTCGAGCATTTCGTCGGCTTCATCAAGCACGACATGCGAAATACCGGATAAATTAAGCGATCCGCGTTCTATATGATCCATGATGCGTCCGGGTGTACCCACTACAATGTGCACACCCCGTTCTAAATCACGAAGCTGCTCGCGCATGTTGGCACCGCCGTATACGGCACATACAAACAATCGTTTTTTACCCCTGAAAGAGCTGATTTCGTTGGCCACCTGAAGGGCCAGCTCGCGGGTTGGGGTGATGATAAGCGCCTGAGGGCTGCGGTTGTTTTCGTCCAGCAGATCAATCAGAGGCAGGCCGAATGCGGCTGTTTTTCCGGTGCCGGTCTGTGCCCGGCCGATGATGTCTTTTTCATCCTTCAGCAATATCGGGATGCATGCCGCCTGTATGGGAGAGGGTTTTGTAAATCCTTTTAATTCTACGGCTTCCAGTACGTTTTCCGACAATCCTAAATTACGAAAAGTAACATCTTCTTCTTGTGTAAAATCCATTAACGTTTTATAAAAATGACTGCAAAGGTACGGCTAATTTTCGGGCTTTCTGTTTTTTACGGAACTTCCATGCGATTTAAACGGAATGTACACCGCTTTTACAGATCATATTTTAACACTTTTGCCAGTCTTTTCCGTAGAAGGGAACGGCATATGCGGTAGAATCAATCGTACCGCTTTCCAGTCGGAAACAGGCCGCCTCCAAAAGATTTCGCGCATGCAGGTATGATTCCGGGTAAACCGCGACACGCCATTCATTAAATCCGGGCTTCATTTTTTCTGCCCCGGAGCCGAACAGATGAATCCTTCCGGTAAATCCCTCCGGAAGCAGACCCTCCTGGCCGGAAATGTAATTTATCGGCTCAGAAATCGGATTTCCGGCATGATCGAACAAGCGGGTAAACACTTCCAACCGCCGGGCATCCACCATGGGTACAAGAAGGTCACCCGCCTCCGGGTTTTCTTTTTCAAGGAAAGCCTGTACCATGCTCTCGGTGGTGGAGATGGCGATTAATGGAATATTTAGCCCAAAACACAAACCTTTGGCAGTTGCCATGCCGATCCGAAGCCCCGTGTAGGATCCGGGCCCGGCACTAACGGCTACTGCAGAAAGTTGCCCCGGTTTTATACCGGATTCGCGGAGAAGTTCATGGATGAAAACGGCAAGCAGCTTACCATGAATATTGGTTTCTGCAGATTCTTTATATCCCAAAAGTTGCGTGCCGCAACCCAAGGCCACGGAACAAACGGCCGAGGAGGTTTCCAGACAAAGTATGTACGATGTGTTTTTCAACGAATCAAAGATACATTTGCAGATTCAGGTTTACCCATATCCGGCCGGATATTTGTAGCTTTGACCCAAGACGGTTATTCGATGAAACGAAAGAAAATACTTTTACTGACGCTGGTTCCGCTCTTTGTTTTCGTTTTGATTTTTCTTTGGTTTTTTGTTTACAATAAACCACACAGAAATATCGAAAAGGCTGAACCGGATTTTGTAATGGAGGCGGAAGAGGTAATACGACTTTTTGAGGAAAATGACTCATCTGCCCAAAAAAAGTTTTTGGATAAAGTGGTTCAGTTTTCAGGAAATGTTACTTCCAAAGAATCTGCCGATACCACCGTCACAATCGTATTTGATTTGGGCGGAACGTATGTCATTACGGCTCAAATGTTGCCCAAATATAAAGGCGACGCCGAAAAACTTTCTTCAGGAAGTCGGGTTCAGGTGAAAGGCCTTTATAACGGAGTAATTCCGGGAGATGCAGATTTTGGCCTGCCCGCGGCCATTGTGTTTAATAAATGTTCTTTTCAAAAATGAAAATTCAGGCCCTGTTTTTTTCCACCTTATTTGCTGCTTTCCTTGTGGCAGGATCGGGTTGTACGTTTGAAAACGAAGAGGAGTTTTATGCCGATCTTCAATGCGACACGGTAACCGTCACGTATTCAGCCTCCGTCAGTCCCATTATTCAAAATGCCTGTTATGCCTGCCACTCATCGGCTACGGCAAATACGGCGGGAGCGGGAATAAATCTTGAGGGATATTCTGCGTTAAAGGCTTTGGTTGTTGATAATACGGGATTATTGGTGGGATCTATCCGACATCTGGTCGGCTTTTCGCCCATGCCCAAATCGGCTCCCAAGTTATCGGAGTGCGATATTCGTAAAATTGAACTCTGGATTATTCAGGGGGCATTAGATAATTAAAATCATCCAGATCATGATAAGAAGCACCGCAGTCATTCTTTTTCTCTTTTTCAGTATTTCTGCAGATGCGCAGCAAAAATTTTTAACCCGGACGGGACATATTTCCTTTTTTTCGGAGGCACCACTGGAAAACATAGAAGCCCATAATCGGCAAGTTACCGCCATCGTAGATGCGGGCAAGGGTTCTTTGGCGTTTAAGGTAATCATGAAAAGTTTTGAATTTGAAAAAGCGGCCATGCAGGACCATTTCAATAAGCAGTATCTCCACACCGATAAACATCCGGAGGCCCGCTTCGAAGGATCTTTTGTAGACCCCTCTGCACTTAATGTAAATAAAGACGGCACCTACAAAGTAACCGTACAGGGAAAACTTACCATCCACGGAGTAACCCGCGATGTAAAAGAAGCCGGAGTCATTGAGGTAAAGGCAAATACACTTTCCACCAAGGCTAAATTTACGATTCGCTTAGCCGATTATGAGGTGAAAGTTCCCTCTGATTATGTGAGGAAAATTTCTTCCGAGATAGACATAACCGTAGACGCAACCTTGAATCCATTCACCCGATAACGTATTCCAGGTCATGAAAAAACAAGCGCTTATTTTTCTCCTGACGGTTCTTTTTTTTCCCGGCAGGTCCCAGGGATTGTTGGACGAACTGGGTAAGCAGGATTCCGTGACGGTAAAGAAGCCGACCCGCGAAAAAGTGTATGATACATTTTTCGGCACACGACTGATTAACGGACATTCCATTGAAACAAACCCCAAAGGAACATTCGCCTTTTTAATAGAACACCGCTTCGGGCGCGTGAATTCAGGGTTTTTCCAGTTTTTTGGCCTGGATCAGGCATCGGTTCGTTTTGGGTTTGAATATGCTATTTTGGATAATTTACAGATAGGCTTCGGTCGCAGTACCTATCGAGCATCCTGGGACGGATTTGTGAAATACCGGTTTTTGGAGCAAACCTCCGGAAAACGGCAAATACCGCTTTCCATTGCTGCATTTGTCAGTGCCTCTCTTGACGGCAGAAAATATCTTTACCCCGACCAGCGGACCACCCCTTTTGCCCAACGCATGGCATACACCTATCAACTGTTGATTGCCCGCAAGTTTACCAAATGGCTTTCAGTTCAACTTATGCCTACGTTGGTTCACCGCAATTTTGTGGAATCATCGAAAGACAAAAATCTGGTTTTTGTACCAGGAATCGGGGCACGCTTTCGGGTAAGTCCCTCCGTGGCCATTTTGGGCGAGTATTACTATCGTGTGGGCGACAGCCGTAACAACGGATACAGAAACAGCGCGGCAATCGGTATAGATATCAATACGGGCGGACATGTATTTCAAATTCAGTTGACCAATTCCCAGGCCATGTTTGAGTCCGCATTTTTGCGACAGACTACCGGAAATATTTTGAAAGGCGACATACACCTCGGATTCAACATTGTTCGAACCTGGGGTTTCGGCGGAAGAAAAAGGAGAAAATAAACAGATGCCGCATCATGTTCTTTACCTTTCCTATGACGGGCTTACCGATCCTCTGGGGGCAAGTCAGATATTGCCCTATGTTTTGGGCTTGGAAGAAAAGGGTTTTCGTTTTACTCTGGTGAGCTTTGAGAAAAAAGAACGGTTTCAAGCGGGTAAAAAAGCCGTAAACAATCTTTTACAAAAACGTCATGTTGATTGGATACCGCTGTTATATACACGCAAACCTCCTATACTTTCTACCCTGTGGGATATTTTGAGGCTGAAGAAAATGATTCGCCGAATTCATCGAAACGAGCCGGTTAATCTGGTTCATTGCCGAGGGTATATAACTGCTTTGGCCGGGATGGAATTTAAAAAGAAATACGGCATTCCTTTTTTGTTTGATATGCGCGGCTTTTACCCGGACGAAAGGGCGGATTCGGGGCTGTGGCCCAAGAAACACCCGATATTTGGTGCCGTTTACCGATATTTTAAAAAGAAGGAAAAGGCCTTTTTGGCCGCGGCGGACTACTCCGTGGTACTTACTCAATCGGGAGAGTCCATCATGCGAAGGGGCGAACTCACCGGAGGGCCTTTTTCCGGGCAGTTGAGCGTAATTCCCTGTTGTGCCGACTTTTCTTTTTTTGATTATCGCCGGATTTTGGAAGAAGATAAAAGGGCGTTTCGTGTCCGGTTAGCAATCTCACAGGAAGCATTTGTCCTTGGTTATTCGGGTTCTTTGGGGACATGGTATATGCTTCCGCAGATGATGGATTTTTTTGCTGTTTTTTTAAAAACCAAACCGGATGCCGTATTTCTTTTTCTGACTCGTGATGAACCAGGAATTGTTTTTCAAGAGGCTGCCCGCGCCGGAGTAGCTAAGGAAAGCATCCGTGTAACTTCCTGTTCGCGGGCAGAAATGCCGTTGGCCGTTTCCCTGTTTGATGCATCCTTGTTTTTCATTTTACCCTCTTTTTCCAAACAGGCATCTTCCCCCACTAAACAGGGAGAACTTATGGGAATGGGCATTCCCGTAATTTGCAATTCCGGAGTAGGTGATGTGCGCAAAATCGTAGAGGACGCCGATTCGGGGGTAGTTGTTGATGGACTTGCCGAGAAGGACTATCTCGAAGCTGTCAGCCGTTTTTTTGAAGGATCATATGACAGGGAGCGAATCCGACGTGAAGGAGAAATTTTTTACGGACTTTCGGAAGGGGTTGCGCGTTATTCCGCCATTTATGACTTCTTGTTGCCCGCCCGGTTATAATTCAAAAACAGAATGGCCACAAAAAAGGGCATCAGCGGTATTTTGTAACGCACCAGAGCACCGAAGTTTGCCGTGGTAAGGCCTATGCTGAATGCCAGAAAAAAGGAGAATATAAATCCGAGGATAAGCAGCGGGTGCGAAAAAGTGAAGGAAAAAAAGCCAACGATGCGTTGTCGCAGAAGTGCAAGAATGAATAAACCCAAAATAAAGGTATTTTCCAGTGCCGAGAAAAAAATGGTGAACCCGCTTCCCGTCTCCCAGATAAAAGGCCGGAACAAACCAGCCGTTACGGCTGCCGGAATTTTTGAACTGACTCCCGCCAGGGTAGGCTCAAACGCTCCGATATCAAACTTATTCCCACCATAAGCTTCTTCTCTTATTAAGTCCTGTTGAACGAGCGCGGCATGCTCAAGTACCTGATCTGCACCATAAATCCCGAAAAGTTCGCTGTTTGCCTGGTAAAATCCCACAAAGGCCGTAAGGGAACCTAGCAGGATGGCCGGGAACAAAAGAATGCGTATAAAGGATGATTTCAGGTTTTGCAAACGTTGAAAATTAAACCAAATGATAAGCCCGGGAGCAAGGGCGATTAGAATGTAGGATTTTATCATGAAAATCATGAAAACCGCAAACACGATTCCGGCAAAGCGGCTCAGCGATATTTTCAATTTTTGGATGGCGACCTGGTCAAACAGTACGATAAGCCAACAGAGAGCCGCCATGCTGATGGTATCCTTCATGATTCCCGAGCCCCAGATGGCAACGGATGGCATAAATAAGACGGCATAGGCCATGGATTTTTGGTTTCCCGGGAAATAACGGGCGAAAAGTTCGTAGAGTTTAAAAAGCGGGGTGTAGGCGATACGGGCAAACAGGATGTTGGTGGCCAAAATGCTGTTTCCTAAGAAAATTTGGAAAAGCGAGGCCACGCGAACTACCGTGAAATTGGCTTCCTTTTTAATCAGGTGAGTTTCCGGGTAGCAGGTTTCAAAGTTGAAATAATTAAGATATGATCCCATGGAAATGGGCCCTAAAAGAAGCTTGAAATATTTTTCCGGAGCGTAGAAAAAAAGGTTTTTCATGGCGAGGGCACTCTTATGGTAGTCAAGTGTATCACCTCCCGCATAATAATAAATGAAAATCAGAAGGAATAAAACACAGAAAACAAACTTATAGGCCATTCCCCGTGCATAATATTTAAAATGCGGATTTTGGGGGATTTTTGTTTTTGCCTTGTGCGATGCAGCCACCAGAAATCCGGTTACCAAAGTGGTGGAAATTAAAAAATCCACAACTCCGATTTCGGGCGAATATTGGCAGGACATGCCACGAAGATACTACTTGACCCGGGAATCTATTCGATATGTCCCGGATTTATGTTTTTCAAATGACGGTCATCCCATATATGGTCACAATCAAAACAACGGAAAAGCACATAAAAATCTTTGGGCTCTGAGGGTTCGGGTAAAACGTTGTCAGAAAAGCAGACGGGACAGACAGAAATGTCATCTCCCGAAGAGGAAAAGCGTACAAAATCATTCAGGGCAAGATCTGCCGCTGCTTTTTCATATGGGTTGATTAACACCCGGATGCCTCCGAGAGCCACAGCATAAAAAGGGTTTATGTTCAGCAAATTTTCATCTGCAAGAAATGGAGAGAGGCCCCTGCTGCGCAAATAGGCACAAGCCAATAGTGCTTCCGTAATGGAATGAAAGACGGCCAGTAAAATCATCTTTCTTTGCCGATTATCCGTCTGTTATGATTGGCCTCCATTATACACCCCCAAAAAATACAGAGAAAGCCGTATAAATAGGGAATAAAAAATGGGCTGAAATTTCCCCGAAGATAAAATGTCATGGCTTCCTGAATCGTTGGCGTCGATTCATAAAAATAGGCCAAAAAATGAACCCTGCCGGTTTTCATAACACGGGAGTATAAAGAAAAACTAATGTACAGATTTAAATTCAATCTTTCTGTCGAAAGGGCTTAAATACGGCAATATTTGCCAAGGCAAGCATTTCCCTGTCTCCCGAAGTATCTCCGTAGGCATAAATTTTATGAAATAGTGAAAGGTTCACCGCCTCCCGGATGCGTCGTTCTTTTTCCGGCCCGTTGTTGTTTTTTCCGTCTATTTTTCCCGTAAATGCTCCGGATTTATCATACAGCAAACGGGTGCAAAGGACCGAAAGTTCATTTTCTTTGCACCAGGGCTCCAGCCATTCGCCCGCTGAAGCAGATACGATGAATACCTCGTGCCCCATATTTTTATGCCAGTTGATTTTTTCCATCGCCCGTGGGCGGATCAGTCTGTTCATTTTCTCCCGGCAAAAATGCCTGCCCAAATTTTCCAAGACATCTTTTTTCATCCCCCTGAAAAGAAAAAAAAGGGAAAGTTCCTTGGCTTTTTGTCCGGGCAGTATTTTCAGTTTATACAGGATAAAAATCGGACTCAGAAACAGAAAGAAAAACACATAACGGAATGCCCCTACGGCATGCCTGAAAAAGGCGAACATGGTGTCGGAATACGTAACCGTTCCGTCAAAATCAAAAAAGGCAACACAACGTTCGGGAGCGTTCACATGCGTAGTTTTTTGAAAACGGATTCTGGAATCGAACGGATGATACACATAATATAACGCCACATCCACAGGGTGTACACTACATTTTTCTTTCTTTCGGCGGCTTTCAGCACATCCCGGGCAATTTGTTTCGAGGTGGCGGTAAGTAACGGATTAAGCACCAATCCTTCCGTCATTTTGGTGCGGGCAAACCCAGGTTTCACCGTCAGCACGTGCACGCCGTGATGAAAAAGGGAATTGCGCAAACCGGCCAGATAGGTTGAAAACCCGGCTTTGGCACTGCCGTATATAAAATTGCTTTGCCGCCCTCTTTCGCCTGCCACTGAACTGATACCGATTATTAATCCCTCTTTTCTTTTTTCCATATCGGCGGCAGCCAGATTCAATATACTTATTGCCCCCGTGTAGTTGGCCATGATGATGCGGTTGGCTTCGGCAAAATGATGGAATGCCTCCTTTTGTTCGCCCAGATATCCGAAAGCGCACACCACTATATCCGGACGGAAAGGAAGGGTGTTATAAAATGCCGGGTGGGTATCCGGCTTTTCGGCGTCAAACTCAAGGATTGCAGGTCGTTTTCCGAAGCGGATTTCCAGATCTGCCGCCACCCGATCCAGACGGGAGGAGTTTCTTGCGGCTAAAATTACATCGGCACCTCTTTCCGCATACGCGTAGGCAATGGCTTCGGCCATGTCTGATAAAGCACCCAGAATCAATACTTTTTCCATCGGATGAACCTTTCCGTTTTGCACAAAGGTAGCCACACGGTTGAATTTTTTTTCCTTCGGATGAACGTTTTGCCATACAGGGTGTATTTCTTTTTATAAAAACAAAAAATTATGCGCAAGTCTCTTTTTCTTTTTACGGCGGCCGTTTTTTTTACGGCGCATACGCTTACCGCCCAGCGGAAAATTCAGGTGGCTCTGCTGCTGGATACCAGCAACAGCATGGACGGGCTCATAGAGCAGACAAAAACCCAACTTTGGAGTATTGTGAATGAAATGGCAACTGCACGTGCCGACGGGAAAATTCCCGACATTCAGATTGCGCTGTACGAATATGGAAATGATCGTCTTTCAGCTGAAGGAAATTACATCCGGCAGGTGGTTCCGCTTACAAACGATCTGGATAAAATTTCGCAGGAACTTTTTGCCCTGCGCACCAATGGTGGGAGTGAGTATTGCGGGGCCGTAATAGGAAAAAGCATTCAGGAGTCGGGGTGGTCTGCATCGCCGAGGGATCTGAAATTAATTTACATTGCCGGCAACGAGCCCTTCAACCAGGGAAGAATAGATTTTAAGACCACCTGCGCAGCCGCAATCAGAAAGGGAATTGTCGTAAATACCATTTTTTGCGGCGATTACCAGGAAGGAATCAGAAGCTTTTGGAAGGAAGGCGCCGATCTGGCCGATGGGAAATACCTGAACATAGACGCCAATCAGGCTACCGTTTTCATTGAAACGCCTTTTGATTCTAAAATCAACGAACTGAACGGAAAACTGAATGAAACCTACATTGCTTTCGGAGCCAAGGGTTCGGTGAAAAGGGAAAATCAAACCGCGCAGGATAACAATGCCGCCGTTTATTCTCCCGCAGCGGCCGCCGAGCGCACCATAAGCAAAAGCTCCTCTGCCTACCGCGCTGATGATTGGGATTTGGTGGATGCAGTAAAAAATCAGAAGGTGAAAGCTTCAGAACTGAATGAGGAGGATTTGCCGGAAGAATATAAAGGCAAATCAGTCACCGAAATAAAGGAAATCGTGGAAAAGAAATCGGAGGAGCGTATGCGCATTCAAAACGAAATACAAACCCTCAGCGTAAAAAGGCAGGAATTTATTCAGGCCAAGGCCAAAGAATCCGGGCAGACCAATACCCTTAATGCCGCGATGTCGAAAGCTATGCGGGAGCGTGCCATGAAACTCGGATTTACATTTCCGAATCCGTAAACATCACAATAAAGCAAGTATGAAAAAGCAGATCTCGGTTTTTGTTTTATCCCTTTTTAGTTCTTTTTCCGGCATGTGCGGAGGGATAATCATCGTCAATTCGCAAAACGGCAGCTATATGCCGGAATGCCGTTCGGTGAAAATAAACAGTACCATAAATCAAGGGGTAGCCGTAACAGAAATAGAACAGGTTTTTTATAATGCAACGGCCGCACGCCAGGAAGGGTGGTTTGTATTTCCTGTTCCGGCCGGTGCGCGCATCGGGGAATTTAAAATGGATATCAACGGAAAAATGACGGCTGCCGAATTACTCGATGCCGCCAAGGCCCGTCAGATTTACGAAGATATCGTGCGCAGGTACAAAGATCCCGCGCTGATGGAATACATCGGTGCCGATTTATTTCGTGTCCGCATTTTTCCTTTGGAGCCCCAGGCTGAAAAGAAAACGCTGGTGCGGCTGGAACACACGTTGCCCAAAATGGGCGATTTGTGGGAGTTTTCCCTTCCTTTGGCCGTGTTGCGAAAAACAGCTCCAACTCTGCGGCAGGTGGACATACGGCTGGATATTACGTCCTCCTCCGCATTAAAAACGGTGTATTCTCCCACCCATCAGGTCATTTCCGAAAGAAAGAGTGCCAGGGAGGCGGCCATTATTTTTTCAGAGAAAAATCATCAACCACAGCAAGATTTTAGGCTGTACGTAGGTGCATCAGACGACAAGTTGGGAATTAGCACACTCACGCATAAAGAACCCGGTGAGGAGGGCTTTTTCTTTCTGGACTTGAATCCCGGATATCTCGAGCAGGCGGATGCCGACTTTCCTAAGGACATCACCTTTGTACTGGACTGTTCGGGCAGCATGGCCGGCAAAAGCATGACCCAGGCCCGCAATGCCCTGTTGTTTTGTCTTGGTAAGCTGGGCACTTCCGATCGTTTTGATGTGGTGCGGTTTTCCACGGAAGCAGAGGCGTTATTTGGTAAAAGAGTGGAAAATTCTCCCGAAAACAACCGAAAAGCCGTCACTTTTGTAAAAGGCTTGCAGGAAATGGGAGGCACCAACATCCAAGAGGCATTTGACTATGCGCTCAAAGAGCCTCCCGCGCAGGGCCGGCCGCACATGATTTTGTTTATAACAGACGGGAAACCCACCATCGGAATGACCGACGGAGATGCACTGGCGGTCCAAATTGAAAAAAACTCGGGAGGAAACACCCGCATTTTTTCGGTAGGCATAGGCCACGATTTGCATACCCGTCTTTTGGAAAAAATAAGCGCCGCCACCCGGGGATATTATACCTACATGAACCCGGAGGAGGATATGGAAATAAAAATATCCGACATCTACCAAAAGCTGAGTCGGCCGGTCATTACCGACATAGAGCTTTCTTTTGGGGGCGGTTCGAGGATTTCGCAGGTATATCCCCGTAAAATTCCCGATTTGTTTGCCGGCTCTTCCATTACCTTATTTGGTCGTTATGATGCACCCGGGAATGCCACCATCATCCTGAAAGGTAAACTTCGGGGGCAATCGTACACGCTGACCAAAACTTTGGTTATGGGAAACGAAGATGAACGGAATGAATTTATTCCCGGATTGTGGGCCACGCGAAAAGTAGGCCGCCTGTTGGAAGAAATCCGCCTGAAAGGCGAAAACGAGGAATTAAAAACAGAGGTGGTTCATCTGGCCCGAAAATACGGAATCATCACGCCATATACCTCCTATTTAATTCTGGAAGACGAGATGCAGCAACCGCCCCCGGTAAGGCAGCAGCCCCGGCCTTTGATTTTTCAGGAAAGGATAAATGATGCTCCTACCCAAACCATGATGCGCGAAGAATATGAAAACCTGAAATCGGTAAGCGGCAAAGGAAGCACAAGGGCAGGAAATGCCATCAGCGAAATGAACAGGGCCGAATCGCCCGCGAATCAAGCAGTGGACAATATGGGAAACGTCCGATTTGCCAACGTCGCCGGCCGGAATTTTGTGCTATCAGATAGGGGATGGGAAGAGGTGGAACCGGGAACATTCACGCATACCGAACAAATCCGTTTTGGCTCGGAAGTTTATTTTTCACTTGCTCTGCGCAATCGGGAACTTGCAAGGATGTTGGCCCTGGGGATTAATGTGAGCTTTGTTTACAATCGGGTAAAATATGTGGTCAGGGAATGAACGTGATGGTGTTGTTATAACCGGGGTGTTATAATTTATGTGGCTGAATTCCCACAACTGCACTCTTTTTTTGTGCATCCACGATAAACCGCCTGGGGAAGCAGATAATTTCTCACGTATAATTCGATTCCTTTTTCCAGAGAAGTTATCGGTCGATAAAACCCGGTGGCATTCAGGCGTGTCACATCGGCCTGGGTAAAATATTGGTAAGCGGCCCGGATGTCTTCCGGCGTATCGATGAATTCAATATACGGTTCCAGGCCCATGGCCGAAAACACCGCCCTGCCCAGATCAAGAAAGGTGCGCGCCTCTCCCGTACCTATATTCAGCAATCCTTTGTGCGGATGGCGTTTGTAGATAAACCAGATGAGCTCGGCCACGTCATCCACATATATGAAATCGCGCTTTTGTTCTCCGTCGGCCACGTCTGTTTTGTGTGAACGGAACAATTTCAGTTTGCCGGTTTCCCGAATCTGCCGGAAGGCATGATACACCACCGAAGCCATGCGGCCTTTGTGCTCTTCTCCGGGGCCGTAAACATTAAAAAATTTCAGTCCGCAGAAAAACGGAGGTGTGTCTGTTTGGGACAACGCCCATTTGTCAAATTCATTTTTGCTGACTCCATAAGGGTTTAACGGATGAAGTTCTGCCGGGGGCGTAGCGTCGGAATAGCCCTTTTCTCCTCCGCCGTAGGTTGCTGCGGAAGAGGCATAAATCAGGTTGATGCGGTTTCGCGTGCAGTAATTCCATACCGATTTGGAATATTCAGTATTCATGCGGTTCAGCAGTTCTGCGTCCTGTTCAGTTGTGTCGGTGCGGGCTCCCAGATGAATGAATGCCTCCACTTTGCCGGAATAATCTCTCTCGAGTATTTGGATTAATTCATCGCGGTGAATTTTGGCGATGCAGCAGCGTCCGATATGGTTTTTCTTTTTTGAGTCATTCGAAAAATCATCCGACAAAATAAGGTCGCGTACTCCGTATGCGTTGAATTTTGCGGCCACATATCCGCCGATGAATCCTGCGGCTCCCGTAATAACAATCATGGTGTGTAAATTCTCTGTAAAGGTAGTTTCAAGTTCCTGAATTGCAAACCGGAATGGATTGTCCTTGTTTTTCACCCGTAAATGGGGTTATCTTTGCCCATATTTTATTCGGAGAAGTATGATTCACCTCACCCGCAAAGAGCATTTCAATGCGGCCCATAAATTGTGGAGGCCCGACTGGAGCGCGGAAAAAAACGAGGAAGTGTTCGGCAAATGTGCGAATGCCAACTGGCATGGTCATAATTTTGATTTATATGTGACCGTAAAGGGCACTCCCGATCCGGATACCGGCTTTGTCATCGACCTTAAATTTTTGAGCAGGCTCATTAAAGAAAAGGTAATCGAAGAGCTGGATCACAAAAACCTGAACGAGGATGTTCCTTTTATGAGAGGGAAAATGGCGTCTACCGAGGTTTTGGCCATGGAAATCTGGAACATTCTGGAACCGGAGATTCATGTATTTCCCAACTGCCGTCTTCACAAAATAAAATTGTACGAAACGGAACGCAATTTTGTTGAGTATTACGGCGAATAATCACCCACCAAATCAACCGCTATGCAGTATAACGAAAAAGTAACCGACTCTCTGAAGCATCACTACGAGGCACTTATTTCCGAAATCGGGGAGGACGCTTCGCGCGACGGACTTCTGAAAACTCCGGAAAGAGCTGCCAAGGCCATGCAGTTTCTTACCAAGGGGTATCATGAAAATCCCGAAGAAATTCTCCGTTCCGCCATGTTTCGAGAAGATTACAGCGAAATGGTGGTAGTTAAAGACATAGAGTTATATTCTCTTTGCGAGCACCATTTATTGCCCTTTTTTGGCAAGGCCCATATTGCCTACATTCCGCAAGGCCATATTGTGGGGCTGAGCAAAATCCCGCGTATCGTGGATGCTTTTGCACGGCGCCTGCAGGTACAGGAGCGCCTTACCATGGAAATTCGGGATTGCATTCAGGAAGTTCTTCGCCCTTCGGGCGTGGCGGTAGTGATTGAGGCCCGTCATCTCTGCATGCAGATGCGCGGAGTGGAAAAACAAAACAGTTCTACGACAACATCGGCTTTTGTGGGCGAATTTCTCACCAATCAAACCACCCGCCGCGAGTTTCTAAGCCTTATTTCCGCAAAACTTTCCTAAGCGCCCGCAAGACAGAGCCGATTATTTAATGCCCAGTTTGTTTTTGATTTCTCTGGGAATACCGTCTTTGTGTACGATAAAATTGATGGTTTTATACTGCACGTAAGGTAGGGAGGCAAAGAAATAGCCGTCGCAATCGTTGGCCTTGCCCCACGAGTTTTTCACCAGAAAATAAGGGGATCCGTTTTGGTCTTTCACCAGCCCGGTGATGTGCATGCCGTGGTCGTCCGTTGTTTCGTAATTATCAAATGCCGCCTGCCGGAGTTCCTGCGTGATGGTTTTTTCTTTAACGGGCGCATCAAAGGCAGAGCTGATTTTGACGGCACCGGCATCGTTATATTGCTTGTTGTCTTCTCCTTTTTTGATGATGGTCGATTCATCTTCCGGCACGATGGCCAACCCGTCGCGGAAGGAAAAGCCTTTTTCGCTCACATCGGCTCCCCATGCCAGCCCGAATCCTTTTTTTACGGCATGTTCCATCACCTCGGTAAACTCATCCAAAGGGAGGTTGTACGATTGACCAAGGTTCCAGTTATCGGGAATTTCCAAGGCAAACCGGCCGTAAAACGGATGGTGCGAAAACGACGTAATGGAAATGTAGTCGTTCATATTCAGGTTAAGGCTTTGGGCATAGGTTTTCGGAGTATACTCCGTTCCTTCATAGGTAAATTTTTCAGGCACGACACCCAGATAAGCATCCAGAACGCCTGAAACGGCCTTTTTCCAAACGGGGGTCAGTTTTTTCTGCGGATTTTTGATGATCACGTTCATCATGGCTTCCAACAGGGCGTCCAACTCGGCATGGTTGTGTTTGTCATCACCATAATTGAGGCCCTTGTAAGCCTCTTCAGGAACTATTCCGTAGCGCTCTAAAACATAGGGAATATCATGAAAGGCGCCCCCGGGCCCGAAATTGTGTTTTCCGTTGAAGCGTACAAAAAAATCAGCTTTGGCCTCATAGGCCTTACGCACGACGAACATTTCGCTCAGGTTTATTTTTCCCTTTCCCTGACGGATCAGCTCCGACTCATAAAAAGAGAGGGCCGAAAAACTCCAGCAGGTTCCTGTTCGGTTTTGGTTTTGCACATCCGTGGCATCAATGGCATTGATGACCTTAAAGGAATATCCTCCGTCTTTTTTATTGGTCATGGTTTTTTGCGCCTGCGCATTAAACATAAACCCTGAAAACAAACCCGTTGTAATAAGAGTAGTTACTGAAAAGCGAATCATGATAATTAATTTAAGGTTGAAGAAACGACTTTTTTTTGAAACTGACTTTCTGCGTTTTTATTTTTCAAGGTATTCATCTTGTTTTTTGAAATACAAGATTTTTTTAATCTTTGGTTAATCTTTCCCACTGATATTTGAAACATGAAAAATAGAGTTGCTTTTTTGTTTTTTCTCATTTCGATAGTGCCCTTGAGTGCTCAGGTGAATGTAATTCGCGGGCCTTACCTTCAGGCACCTACCCCCAATTCAATCAAAATTCTTTGGCGCACCGACGTGGCCTCCACCTCCTCGGTAAGCGTGGGCAGCAATCTGCAAAATTTGAATCTCACCTTCGGAGACTCCGCATTGACAACCGATCACATCGTCAGCATAACGGGGCTTAATCCGTCCACGACCTATTATTATTCCGTAAACAATGTGGCCGGGGCAAGTCAGGGGGTTGATTTTCGTTTTAAAACATTTCCCGCTCCCGGAACTGCTCCTGATCTTCGGGTTTGGGCCATGGGCGATTTTGGGAAAGGAAACACCTCTCAGCAAAAAGTGCGGGATGCCTATTTGAATTATCAACCGGGCAAAGAAACTGACGTGTGGCTCTGGCTGGGCGACAATGTTTATCCTGACGGGCGCGATGAAGAATACCAGGCATACGTGTTTGACTCGGTTTGGGGCTATAAAAAAACCATGACCAGGCTTCCGTTTATGCCCACTCCCGGAAATCATGACTACAATGTGATATCGCCCGTGACCGGCTCAGTGGCTCCGCTTTCTCAAACAGGCCCCTATCTGGACATGGTTTCCCCTCCCATCAATGGCGAGGCCGGCGGGATTCCTTCCGGCACCAAGTTGTACTATTCGTTCAATTATGGAAATGTTCATTTTGTTTCTCTTAATTCAGAGTTGGGTTCATTGTATAATGCCTCTCACGATTGGACGGGTATCCGACTTTTCGGAACATTTTCCGGCTCGCCCATGATGACATGGCTTCAGCAGGATCTGGCAGCCAATACGCTTCCCTGGACGGTGGTATATTTTCATCAACCCCCGCATACTGACGGGTCTCATGATTCTGAGGCATTTTGGGAGGTGTACATGAAAGCCATGCGAGAATATTGGACTCCCGTTTTGGAACAATATGGCGTAGATCTTATTTTAAACGGCCATAGTCATGTATATGAAAGAAGTTATTTAATGAAGGGTTTATATGGCGATTTAAGCTCATTCAACTCATCCATGATTTTGCAAAGCACGGGGGGCTCTGATGCCACAGGCGGGGCATACATAAAATATACCGATGGCCCTCAGCCTAATCAGGGTACGGTTTATGTGGTCTGCGGAAATTCCGGAAGTAAGGAGGAGGAACCCAATCTGCTTCACCCCGCCATGTTCACCGCTTATGGATGCGATACCTGCATCGGTTCCCTGGTTCTCGATGTATCGGGAAATCGTCTGGATGGTTATCATATTGACGGCGACGGAATAGAACGTGATCATTTCACCATTATCAAGACGGCGTATCCCGCAAGCATTGAGGAAAGTAAAGGCGAGGTTATCAAGTGGGCCGTGGCACCCAACCCATTCGGTAAAGAGACCAGGTTGTCTTTCACGCTGGAAAAACAAGCCGCAGTTTCTGTTTATCTTACCGACATGCACGGTAAAAAATATCCCGTGTTCAACGGCACGAAACCGCCGGGAGAACATTCGCTCACGGTTGATGCGGACAGACTCGGCTTGGCGGTGGGTGCCTACACGCTGTTTATTGAAACTGCCGGTAAAACGGTAGCACGTACCATTATGCGCCTGAATTAGCCTTATTGTTTAAACAACCGGCCGCCACGGGTGTTATTTGCCCGTGGAGATCACAGAAACGTATGTAGAAGCAGCCGGATTGTACAAGTCCTTTAGGAATTACCGGGCGGTGAACGGATTGGATTTTACCGTACGCCGTGGTGATATCTACGCATTTTTGGGGCCCAACGGGGCCGGGAAAAGCACCACCATACGCATGTTGCTCGGCTTTGCAGAACCCACCTCCGGCAGCATACGGCTTTTCGGGCACGAGGGAAAAAGCCGAAGAAAAATGTTGTTTAAGGTCGGCGCCCTGATTGAGCGCCCCGATTTTTACAAATATTTATCTGCCTACAAAAATCTGGAAATCATAGCGCGTATTTCCGGTGTGGAAGTGAGCAAATCCCGTATTTACGAAGTATTGGACATGGTGGGCCTGAAAGGGCGTGAGGCCGACAGGTCGAAAACGTATTCCCAGGGAATGAAACAGCGCCTGGGTTTGGCCCGTGCCATCATGCACAATCCCGAGCTGTTGGTCCTGGATGAGCCGGCAAACGGATTAGATCCGCAGGGGATGAAGGAAATGCGCGAATTGATTATCCGCCTGAATCGGGATTTCGGAAAAACGGTGTTATTGAGCAGCCACATTTTGGCAGAGGTAGAATTGATGGCCAACCGCATGGTGATTATCAATAAAGGCAAAGCGGTTATAGAGGGCGGCGTCCTGGAATTGTTGTCTTCGGGATTGCTGAAGGTTACGATAACCGTAGACAACTTCAACCTTTTGAACAAATCGTTGGAAAATTCGAATTTTAAAGACAGCCTTCTTTCTGCTGAAGGGAATCGGTTTGTGCTTGAAATTCATGCCGATATGGCGCCGTCGCTGCACGCGTTTATCATCGAATCGGGAGCTGGACTTATCTCTTCCGTTCCCGTCCGTTCTCTTGAAGAAT
>JBIJBG010000132.1:0-5995 GCA_044345355.1 Flavobacteriales bacterium | reverse complement strand
CGTTTTCCCTGAATGATTACGGTAGTGGAACCGTCGGGCATTTTGAGCATTTTCAGGATGATGGCTATGGTTCCCACTTTATTCAGGTCATCAGGTGACGGATCTTCCACACTGCTGTCCTTTTGGGCAGTCACTCCCAATAGTTTATTTCCCTTGTAGGCTTCGCCGATGAGCTTAATCGATTTATCCCGACCTACGGTAATGGGTATGACAACTCCCGGAAAAAGCACGGTATTCCGCAATGGCAGAATGGGTAACACTTCGGGCAGATCGGGTATATCTTTCCCTTCCTCATCCGTTGTTATAAGCGGAATCATTTCGGCATCCTCATTCATCATCCCCGAAAATGCCAAATTGTCAATATCTTGAAAATAATTCATAGTTCACTGCGCCAATTAATACGACAAATAGTCATAAACAAAACGAATCAACACTACGATTAGTTCTGCTTCTGCAATAACAAAGAAAATGCCATGCCGGATTTATCTTAATTTTCAAAAGGAAGAAAAAGCTGTTTCAATCGGAGATCAATTGAATTACTTTCCTCAACCGCAAGGCAATTTAACTCTTCCCTTTTCTCCTCAATAAGTTTTACCCGGGATCCGTCATCAGGATGGGTACTCAGGAAGGTGGGCATGGAATAGGATGATCCGTCTGCACTCAGTCTCTTAAAGAAATTTTTGGAAGCATCCGCGGCAAAGCCGGTGGAGCACAGATAGCTCACCCCGTAGGCATCAGCTTCTTTTTCATCTTTTCGGCTGTAATTCAGCGCCAAAAGAGAAGCGGTTAAATCACCTACAAATCGGCCATTATCACCTAGAATGGTTTGAATAAGAATGGATATTCCGTAATTTTTGGTAAGCTGATCCGTAGAATGTCTGCGGTCTGCATGGGCTATTTCATGCGCCAGAACTCCGGCCAACTCATCCACCGAATGAACATACTTCATAAGTCCGGTGAATACAAAAATATAGCCTCCGGGTGCACAGAATGCGTTGGGAACGGCGTCATCATTTATGATGTATATTTCCCAGTCAAATTCATCCCGGTAATATACTTTTCCGCCGTTTAGTATTTCTGATTTAATGCTGTCCAGCAGTCCGTACGCCTCGGGATGTACTTCTTTTTCCCAGACCGGATATTCAAAGGAATTCGCCAAAACCTCATCACGCATCTGTTTTCCAAACTCTTTGTCCTGACTTACCGAAAAAACATTGAGACTGTTGTCATCCGGATTTCCTCCGCACCCCAAAAAGAATGCAGTTACAACTAATGCGGTAAAAAAAACAATTTCCTTTTTCATGCTTTCGGATATGCCCTCAAAAAGCAGTCCACAATTTCTTTTTCAGAATGGGCTGTAAACCGGGCTTTTTCATAATCGTGTTTTCTTTTCTCCCAGAGTGCTTGTAATGTCTCCACCTTATCGGTATTTTTCAGAAGGGGACGTTCTTCGGAACGCGATACTTCCGCCCTCATGATCAATTGATACAAGGTTGTATGCAGAAACAGGGTTTCTCCCTGTCGGGCCATCCAATCTGCATTATTCTTAAAACAAGGCGTTCCGCCTCCGCATACAAGAAAAAAAGAAGGATTTTCGGCGGTCACCAGTTTTAACTCAGCCTGCTCAATTTCACGAAACGTGTCTTCTCCGAATCGGGTAAACAAATCGGCTATTTTGGCACCGTGTTTTTCTTCAATACGTTTATCTAAATCAAAAACAGGAAAAGGCAATTTATTTTTTAGCCTGGCCCCCACGGCTGATTTTCCCGAATAGGGCATTCCCCAAAGATACCAGCGGGCTGGAAGCACTGCATCAAATACCCAATCGCTCAATCTCATCATCCTTTAATCTTCTTGATTTAAACAGATGGAAAAAAAAGGCCTTTTCTTTTTTGTAAATACGCTGAAAAGAAAAATTAGTGAGCAAATACGTAAATAGGGCGGGAATCAAATAAAACAGGATGTTCAAAAAAATCCCGGTAAAAGGTTTAAACCGAAAAGCAATCATTATGAGATATAACAATCCAAGCAGCATGATATTTATGAGGGAAAAGGGATTCGAAAAAATTAACCGGAGGTAAATCCGGCCATTGACGGAGTAAAAAGAACCTAAAATTTTGAGCGGCCTATGCAGACTATCCGGATTGTTTTTTACGGCAGTGAAACCGGTGAGTGTAAATTTACCCGTGTAGGGTTTTTCGGTAGGTGGTGAATACAAAAAGTAGAGACGGAAAATATCCATGACCGAAAGCAGCTTTTGGCGCAGATCACCCGCCTGAAGCGTGGTCTGTATAACATACACCCGGACGGGAATCCACAATAAGAGGAACTTTCGGTAGTGGTAACGGATTTTATCAGGCAGCAGAATATTTCGCATAGGGCAGCCGCTAAGGTAGTATTTAATGCTACTCTACCCAATCCGCAATGAAGATATTCGTGTCCTTGGTACCGCCGTTATTCCTGTTTGATGAGAAAATTATTTTCTTCCCGTCAAAAGAAAACATCGGAAATGCATCAAAAACCGCGTCATAGCTGATTTGCTTCAAACCGGTGCCATCCTCATTGATCATAAAAAGATTAAAATTAAACCCCCTCGAACTGTGGTGGTTGGATGAAAAAATTATTTTTTTGCCCGAAGGGTGGTAAAAAGGAGCCCAGTTGGCTTTGCCCAGATGCGTAACCTGCTTCAGGTCCGAACCATCCACGTTGCAGGTATAAATCTCCATATTGGTCGGTGCCACCAGGCCCTGGGCCAACAAATTTTTGTAGTCCTTGATTTCTTCTTCCGTTTTAGGTCTGGATGCCCGAAAAACCAGTTTGGAACCGTCGGGCGAAAAAAAGGCACCTCCGTCGTATCCCAGACCGAAGGTGACCTGTTTTACATTTTTTCCGTTCAAATCCATGGTATAAAGCTCCAGATCTCCGCTGCGGTCACTGGTAAAAACAATCAGATCACCTTTAGGAGAAACGGTAGCTTCGGCATCATATCCTTTTCGCCGGGTAAGAGGTTTGATCAGGTTTCCGCTGAGATCGGAAAGATAAATATCATAGGAGTCATAAATGGGCCATACATAACGTCCTGCACTTCGTTCAGGTAAGGGAGGACAAAGATCTGACGATTTGTGAGTAGAGGCATATACGACGGATGTATTTCCCGGCATAAAATACGCACAGGTTGTTCTACCCTTTCCGGTACTCAGCAATCGGGGTTTTGATGACAAAGCGCCGGATGCCAAATCAAACATAAAAATTTGATCGCAGGGTGCCTGCCAATCCGGATTAGTACTTTGAAAAACAACCGATTTATTGTCAAAACTCCAATATGCCTCTGCATTTTCTCCCTTAAAGGTAAACTGCCTGACATTCTTAAAATGAATTTCATCTTCATACTTCAAGGCCTCCTGTTGGGCAAAAGCCGGGAAAACAAAAAGAAATGAAATCAGCATGTGTAATGGCATCAACTTCCTCACGATCGTAATTTTTACAAAGATAGGCTTTGATAAGAAGCATGCATCACTCTCTATTGCAATGCCTGGTTCTGTTGTTGAAAATTTTTTAAAACGCAATATAAAAGTATGCACGCATACTATTTTTTTCATTTATTTTTAAACCGAAAACAAGACGCCGTGAAAAAAGAAATCAAAAAACTATTGGTGGCAAACCGGGGAGAAATCGCCATCCGCATTTTAAGGGCTTGTGATGAGATGGGAATAAAAACAGTGGCCGTTTATACCCATGAAGACCGCTATTCGCTTCATCGTTACAAGGCTGACGAATCGTATTGCATAGGCAAGGAAGATGATCCTCTTAAACCCTACTTGGATATTCAGGAAATCATTCATCTGGCTAAGTCTAAAAGGGTGGATGCCATTCATCCGGGGTATGGATTTCTGAGTGAAAATGCAGAATTTGCCAAGGCCTGTTTGGACAACGGTATCATTTGGGTAGGTCCTGATCCGGAAGCCATGGAAAAACTGGGCAATAAAGTATCAGCGAAAATATTGGCCATAGAAGCAGGCCTGCCCATCATAGAAAGCAACCGGGAGGAACTGGCCGACAGCTCAATGGCAAAAAAGGAGGCAGAAAGAATTGGCTATCCGGTGATGATCAAAGCCGCGGGAGGCGGCGGAGGCAGAGGCATGCGCGTGGTGAGATCAGAACACGAACTCGAAGGACAATTTAACGAGGCTTCGCGTGAGGCCCTTAATGCGTTCGGAAACGGACAGGTTTTTTTAGAAAAATTTGTGGAAAATCCCAAACATATCGAAGTACAGATCTGCGCCGATAATTTCGGCAACATTGTACATCTTTTTGAACGGGACTGCTCCGTGCAGCGGCGCTTCCAAAAAGTGGTGGAAGTGGCACCGGCCAGAAACCTGAAACCGGAAACCAAAGAAAAATTGTATGATTATGCACTCCGGATTTGCAGGCAGGCCTCCTACAACAATCTGGGCACCGTAGAATTTTTGGTAGATGAGGAAGAAAACATCTATTTCATCGAGGTAAATACACGCATCCAGGTGGAACATACCGTTACCGAAATGGTCACGGGAATCGATTTGGTGAAAGCCCAAATCCGCATTGCCATGGGGCATAAACTGGGCAGTGAAGAACTGGATATAGTGCAAGAAAATCTATCGATAAACGGCTCTGCGATACAGTGTCGGGTAACTACGGAAGACCCCGCAAATAATTTCATGCCTGATTACGGAACGGTTATTGCATTTCGGAGTGCAGAAGGTTTCGGCATACGGCTCGACAGCGGAAGCGTGTATCCGGGAGTGAATGTGAGTCCATACTTTGATTCGATGCTGGTAAAAATCACTGCCCATTCACGCACGGCAGACGGGGCGGCGCGAAAAATGACCAGGGCGCTCAGGGAATTCCGAATACGCGGGGTAAAAACGAACATCCCCTTCCTGATTAACATCGTCAACCACGAGTTCTTCAAAAGAGGAAACGTACATGTTAATTTCATCGCCCAACAACCCGAGTTGTTCACATTCAAAAAAACGCAGGACAGAGGCACCAAGACGCTTCAGTTTCTAGGCAATATAATAGTAAACGGAAATCCCGATGTTGCCGAATCAGACCCCGATAAAAAATTCCTGAAACCGATTATTCCTTCATTCGATAAATATAGCCCCTACCCTGATGGAAATAAACAGAAGCTGGACATATTGGGACCTGAGGAATTCTGTAAAGCCCTTGCCACAAATAACCAAATCCAATATACGGATACTACCTTGCGCGATGCGCATCAATCACTCCTTGCCACACGCGTTCGAACCTACGATATGCTGAAAGTGGCAGAAAGTTTTGCCAAACGACACTCCAACGTATTTTCCATGGAAGTCTGGGGAGGCGCTACTTTCGACGTGGCTCTGCGTTTCTTAAAGGAAGATCCCTGGCAGCGTCTTTCATTATTGAGAAAAGCCATGCCCAACCTGCTGCTCCAGATGCTGTTCAGGGGATCGAATGGTGTCGGATATTCCGCATATCCCGGTAACGTGCTGGAAAAATTCATCATCCGGTCCTGGGAAACCGGAATTGACGTATTCCGGGTTTTCGATTCATTAAACCAAATAAAAAGTCTGGAACGTTCCATCACCGTAATTCGCAAAAAAACCGGTGCCATTGCGCAGGGTACCATCTGCTACACGGGCGATATTCATGATCCTTCCAGACCAAAATACCATTTAGAATATTACCTGAAATTAGCTAAACAGGCAGAGAGCGCGGGGGCGCACATGCTGGCCGTAAAAGACATGGCCGGACTGCTCAAGCCCTATGCGGCATTCGACCTCATTTCCGCATTAAGGGAAACCGTAAAAATACCCATACACCTGCATACACATGACACGGCATCCATTCAGGCGGCTACCTATTTGAAAGCCGCCGAAGCTGGAGTTCACGTCATTGATGTTGCTCTCGGCGGTTTATCGGGGCTGACCTCCCAGCCCAATTTCAATGCAGTGGTCGAAATGTTTAACCA
>JBIJBG010000030.1:0-14559 GCA_044345355.1 Flavobacteriales bacterium | reverse complement strand
CAGTAGAAGGAATGAGACCCTTTCTGATTGAGGTGCAGGCCCTGGTGAGCACTGCCGTATATGGAACCCCGCAACGATCTGCCAACGGATTTGATAACCGCAGACTGAATATGCTGCTGGCCGTTCTGGAAAAACGCTGCGGATTTCACCTGGGGGCGAAGGATGTTTTTTTAAACATTACGGGAGGCCTCCGCATTGAAGACCCCGCCATTGATCTGGCCGTGGTTTGTGCGGTACTCTCCAGCAACGAGGATGTGTGTATTAATCGACATTACGTGTTTGCCGGCGAGGTGGGGCTTACCGGTGAAATAAGACCCGTAAACCGCATGGAAATGCGCATTTCTGAAGCCCAAAAACTGGGTTTTGAAAAGATTTTTATTCCGGCGTTGAGTAAAAAAATGCTCCAAGGCTTTAAGCCGGAAATTGAACTGATCGGCATTTCCAAAATTGAAGACCTTTTTCGAAATTTACTGACCTGAAAGCCTGGCTATGCATTATACGGGCAACCTGAAATCAAAACTTCCGGGAGTAAAGACCACCATTTTTACCCTCATGTCTGCTTTGGCGCGTGAGGAAGGGGCGTTGAACTTATCTCAGGGATTCCCTGATTTCGACTGCCCTGAAGAGTTAAGGAACGCTTTGGAAAAAGCCCTAAATGAAGGGAAAAACCAATATGCCCCCATGGCCGGCTTGCCGGGTCTCCGGCAAAAAATTGCAGCCAAAACCCAATTTCTTTACGGAGCATCGTACAATCCGGAAACGGAAATTACGGTAACCGCCGGGGCCACACAGGCCATTTTTACGGCCATTTCTGCACTCATCAGGCCGGGCGACGAAGTCATTTTATTTGAACCGGCTTATGATTGTTATGCACCTGCCGTAGAACTGGCCGGAGGTATCTGCAAATTCGTTTCCTTAGAACCTCCGGAGTATCAGATTCCCTGGGATGCCGTTACTAAGTCCTGCTCCAAAAATACCCGGCTTATTCTGCTGAACTCTCCACATAATCCCACGGGGACAATCCTGAGTAAGGCGGATATGGAAAGTCTGCAGAAGCTCGTTTCCGGTACCGATATGCTTATTTTGAGTGATGAGGTGTACGAGCATATTGTATTTGACGGAATGCGCCATGAAAGTGTCTGCCGCTATCCCGATTTGGCCGGGCGGAGTCTGATTGTTTCTTCTTTCGGGAAAACCTACCATGTGACCGGCTGGAAAATCGGCTATATCATAGGTCCTGAAAATCTCATGGACGAATTCAGAAAAGTACACCAATACAATGTGTTTAGTGTGAGCCATCCAATGCAGGCCGCGGTGGAAGCGTTTATGGAAAACCAAAATCATTACCTGGAATTATCCTCTTTTTATGAAGCCAAGCGTAACCTTTTTTTAGACTTGATCGCCGGCTCAAAATTTAAAGCCGTTCCCTCTGCGGGAACCTATTTTCAGAATTTGGATTTTGCTGCCCTGGCTGACGAACGAGATACGGATTTTGCCATACGGCTGACCAGGGAACATAAAATTGCATCCATTCCGCTCAGCGTATTTTACAAGAATCGTAGGGATTTTCGCCGGTTGCGTTTTTGCTTTGCCAAGTCGGATGATACGCTCAAAAAAGCCGCCGAAATTTTATGCAAAATCTGAAAATTACTTTAGTACAAACCCCGCTGCATTGGGAGAATCCGGAAGCCAACAGACAGCTTTTTTTGGAAGAATATGCGTTTCCCGAATCCACTGATCTGATTGTGCTGCCCGAGATGTTTACTACCGGTTTTTCCATGGAAACTTCCCTGGCCGGGGAAGCGGGAGAAATGGCTTTGGAAATCTGCCGGACTCTCTCTGAAAAAACCGGAGCAGCAGTTTGCGGAAGTACCATGTTCGAAAAAGAAGATGGGAAATGTATGAATCGCCTGATATTTTGGAAGCCGGGCGGCACTCCGGAATTTTACGATAAGAAACATCTCTTCGCTTTAGCGGCAGAATCCGTTCATTTTATGGCGGGAAACAGCCGCATGATTGTGGAATGGAAAGGCTGGAAAATTTGCCCCCTAATCTGTTACGATCTTCGTTTCCCTGTATGGAGCGCACGAACCCAGGAGCATAATTACGATCTGCTTTTATATACGGCTAACTGGCCCGAAAGACGAAGTCTAGCCTGGAGGCAACTCCTTCGTGCAAGAGCCATAGAAAATCAGTGTTATGTGGCCGGAATTAACCGGGTAGGCAGTGACGGGAGTGGGTCGGTATATGCGGGAGACTCCGCTGTTTTAGATTACGGAGGGCGTTATCTGAAAAAAATCCCTCCTTTTTTGTCTGCTCAGGAAACGGTGGAATTAAATGCAGGCTCTCTATTTTCGTTTCGGAAAAAACTTCCTTTTTTCAGTGATCAGGATGTGTTCGAATTAGAAAGATGACACCGGCCGAAAGGAGTACCTGATGTGGCTACGGTGCCATTAGATCCGATCCGATATCCGTGCGGTAATAGATGCGTTCAAAACGGATTTTTTCGAGGCTCCGGTAGCATTTTCCCCTAGCCTCAGCAATGTCTTTTCCTAGTGAAGTAACGGAGAGCACGCGTCCTCCGGAGGTGACCACACGTTCGTTTTCTTTTTTGGTCCCTGCATGAAATACGAAGCTTTCAGAAATTTCATCAAGGCCATGCACCGGGAATCCGGATACGTATTCCTCAGGATAACCACCTGCGGCAGCCACTACCGTTACGGCAGTCTGCGAATCTATTTGGAGGATGGTATGTTCCAGGCGTTCTTCGGCCACTGCCAAAAACAAATCCAACAGGTCATTCTTGATTCGGGGAAGTACCACCTGAGTTTCGGGGTCTCCCATACGGCAGTTATATTCCACTACGAAAGGTTCTCCGCCTATATTCATCAAACCCACATAAATAAATCCCTTATATACGATATTTTCTTTTTTCAGCCCCTCAATGGTAGGTTTTACAATTTGGCGTTCCACTTTGGATAGGAAAGCTTCATCTGCAAAAGGCACCGGCGATACCGCACCCATACCTCCCGTGTTTAAGCCCGTATCGCCCTCTCCGATGCGTTTGTAATCTTTGGCTGTGGGCAGAATTTTATAGGAGTTTCCGTCGGTAAGCACAAATACGCTGCATTCTATACCACGCATGAATTGTTCGATTACCACTTTATTTCCGGCCTCCCCGAACTTATTTTCTGCCAACATGGAAGCCAGTTCGCGTTTGGCATCGTCCGGATCATCCAAAATAAGTACTCCTTTTCCGGCGGCGAGTCCGTCTGCTTTTAATACGTAAGGTGGTTTAAGAGAGTCAATGAATTGAAATCCGGCATACAACGATTCTTTTTTTATCGTTTTATGGCCTGCCGTGGGTATATTATGACGGTTCATAAAATCCTTGGCAAAATCCTTGCTTCCTTCCAATACGGCACCTTCGGCGGATGGGCCTATGACCGAGATGTGGGCGGTTTCCGGATCGGACAGAAACTCATTGTAAATACCGTTCACCAGCGGGGCTTCCGGACCAACCACAATCATCTCTACCTTGTGGGAGAGACAGAAGTCCTTGATATCTCTGAAGCTTTTTAATGCGGGAATTACATTTTCACCGTGGAGGGCAGTTCCCGGATTTCCGGGATTAATGAACAGGCGGGAAAGTTTGGCACTTTGAGTGATACTTCGTGCAAAGGCATGTTCTCGTCCTCCAGAGCCTAAAAGCAATACATTCATCAGGAAATATTTTCGATGCCCAAAGGTAATATCTATGCCGATACGGGCAAACTCCCGATATTATCCCAAAGACCCGCTTTTGAATTTTTTGAGCGTGAAGGAAAATGTGGCTCCTTTTCCAGGTTTGCTCCGCACGTTGATGGTTTGCCGGTGCGCCTCCAGAATATGTTTTACGATGGCCAACCCCAAACCGGTACCTCCCTGATTCCTTGAGCGACTTCTGTCCACGCGGTAAAACCGCTCAAATAAACGGGGTAAATGCTCCTCATCAATTCCGGGACCGTCATCGGCCACTTCGGTAAGCACTTGCTCATCCATGTCATAAAAAGAAATGCGGGTGTTTCCATTCGTATTTCCGTACACAATTGAATTAACTACCAAATTGGTGATTACCTGCCGGATGCTATTCACGTCGCCGATTACCCAAACGGGAGAATAATTTTCTTTTAGGGATAGTTTAATACCCTTTTCCTTGGCTCGCATTTCCTGCAATTCCATTACTTCACGGGCCATTTCGGCAATGTCAAATTTTTCCATTTCCAACTGGGCGGCCCCGCTTTCCAGGCGGCTTACGGTATCCAGATCCTGAATCAGGTTAATCATGCGTTCTATGTTTTTTTCTGCGTTGCGCAGATACCGCTGCCGGAGTTCGGGGTCAAGATCAGCATCCTCCTCTTCGATGAGTGTGCTCACATATCCCTGCATATTGAATACCGGCGTTTTGAGTTCATGGGCTAAATTGCCGATGAATTCCCTGCGGTAGGCTTCCAGTTTTTTCAGGTCGTCAATTTCCCGGCTTTTATCGTTGGCCCATTCTACCACCTCCCTGTTTACATCGGCGATGATATCTTCTCCCGTTTCAATCTTTTTTTTCAGCCCTATTTTTTTAGGTCCCAACTTTAATTGGTATATGGTTTTGTACACCAGTTTAATTTTGTCGTAAATAAATCTATTTACCGTGTAGCGAAACGATAGGTAGCTTACGGCTAGTGAACTTAAAAAAATAAAAACGGGGAACAGCCAATGAAACGTACCGAAAAAAACAGAAACCAACGATACGCTGATTGCCGTGATTAGTGCGGATACCACTCCGGCAACATAAAGGGACAGGCTATGCGGAGTTTCATTTTTCATTAAAAAGAAGGACTGTTTTATTCTTACAAAGATGAAGATTTTACCATCGGAAAATCAGCCCTTAAAATTCAAATTTATATCCTACCCCTTTTACTGTTTTGATAAACCGGTCGTCTAATTTTTCCCGCAGCTTGCGAATATGCACGTCTATGGTCCGGTCACCCACTACGACTTCATCTCCCCATACCGTTTTCATGATTTCATCTCTCGTGAACACCTTTCCCGGTTTGGATGCCAGTAAGGAGATCAATTCGAACTCTTTTTTTGGGGCTTGTATCATCTGGTTTTTGTAAAAGAGAAGATACCGTTCACGGTCAATTTTCAAATCTCCCAACTCCAGCAACATGTCCGGTTTTTCTTCGGAAATTTCTCCCACTCGCCTCAAAAGGGCTTTCACCCGACTCAGGAAAACACGGGGTTTTATGGGTTTGCTGATATAATCATCAGCCCCTGCGTCAAATCCGGCTATCTGGGAATAATCTTCTCCCCGTGCGGTGAGGAATGCAATTAAAACACCCTTCTGACTGTCCATGGAGCGCAACTCCCTGCAGGTTTCCATTCCGTCTAGATCCGGCATCATCACATCCAAAACAATTAAATGTGGCTGTGTTTTGGAAGCTACCTCCAATGCTTCTTTTCCGTTGGAAGCCGTGTAAATGACATAACCTTCCTTTTTTAAATTGTAGCTCAAAAATTCCAGAATATCCGGCTCGTCATCTACCAGCAGAATTTTAAAATTAGGAAGGCTCTGCATGTATTTTTTTACGATTTAATGCTACAAAAATACGTGTGTTTTAACTGCTTTGGTCCTGGTTTTTGATTTTTATGACCTTTCTTAACCTAATCTTCACCTGAGTTAACATTGGCGTAATCTGGGAATGTGGTTTTTCAAACGGCTTTTTTTAAGAAAATTGAACGGTTTTTTTTGATTTTTAAATCAGATGATATTTTTGCCCTTAAATTTGTAACAGGGAAAAGAACTTCAAACGACATGCTATGACGAAAACTTTACTCAAACCGGCGGCCTCCACTCGCCTGACTATCACCTCTGCCGTTTCGGGAGTTTATGCTTCAAAAAAGCATCAAAATCTCCCTGACGATGATGAAGAGTATGAAGAGATTGATACTTATTACAGTTCCGAAGAGGAGGAAGATGATTCCGATTCGGAAGAACCTCGTCTTGAGAGTTTGGACGACTTGGATGATGATGATGATCTCTTTGAAGAAGAGGACGACTTTTGATTATCTCCTCATCCTTTTTTGATTACGGAAAATCACGGCAGCATTTCTAAACCCCTGGAGGGGGATAGGATGCTTTTTTTATGACGGAAAGAGAACATCTCAAGCATCTTGTCGCGGGCGTAATTGAGGGTAATGTTTCTTTTGATTATGCCATGTGTGCCGTGCATGATTTTCAGCTTCGCGAAAATTCCCTTTATTACCGCTGGACAGAGCTTATATCACGCGTCGATAATGAGCTTCCCTGTTTTCTTCCCGTTGAGATGTTTAAGCGGCAGGCGGTGATGACGGGGAATTTTGATCCGGAAGTGGTTTTTGTGAGCAGCGGCACAAGTGGTGAGATCACGTCAAGACATTTTGTGCGTGAAGCTTCCTGGTACCTGCTTTTAAGCGAAGCCTGCTTTAAAAAAACTTACGGAAACCCGGAAAATTACTGCTTTCTGTGCCTTCTTCCCTCGTACCTGGAACGTCAGGGCTCTTCCCTCATTTTTATGGCCGAGCACTTTATTCGTAAAAGCCGGTACGAACAATCGGGATTTTATCTTCATGCAGATGAACGGCTTGTAGCGCGGCTGAAAGAATGTGGAGAAAAAAAAATTCCGACCATTTTGTTGGGAGTATCCTTTGCCTTGTTGGATTTTGCCGAAAAAAATCCAATCCGGTTGGAACCTGCCCTGACGATTATGGAAACCGGAGGCATGAAAGGCCGGAGAAAAGAGTGGGTAAGAGAAGAACTTCATGCCTTTTTGACAAGTCGTTTCGGAGTTAATACCATCCATTCGGAATATGGAATGACCGAATTGTTGTCACAGGCTTATTCCATAGGGCATGGTATCTATTTTCCACCCCCTCATATGAAGGTAATCATTACGGATGTAAATGACCCCACACAAGCGGTGCTTCCCGGAAAAACAGGGTTGGTAAACCTGATTGATTTAGGCAATATCGATTCCTGTGCGTTTATAGCCACACAAGATTTGGGCAGGGCACATCCGGACGGCAGTTTTGAAATCCTGGGCCGTTATGATTATGGCGATATCAGAGGATGTAACCTGTTGATAGCATAACGCGGTCAGTCAATACGGGTTTTCCGCCAGGGGTTTTATTTTTTGCCGAGCCCAGGCAAGGGAGAGTTTTCTTTTGCAGTTTATTTGCGAAAAACCAGAAAAAGAAACTTCTTGACCTGTAAAATTGGAAGAACGGAAACCAATTGTCCCCGTTTTTGTTTTTCTTTGGGGTTCCACATGCTCCCCATGCATCGTATGATTGAAAAATACTCCGGAATAATCCGGGATGAGTTAGACTCGGTCTGGCCTGAACTGCCGGAGCCAAAAAGTTTGTATGAGCCTATCCTCTACACGCTGGAAGCCGGCGGAAAAAGGATGCGACCTGTACTGCTTCTGGCAGCTTGCGATTATTTCGGAGTACATCCGGAAAAGGCATCAAAAGCGGCCACTGCCGTTGAGCTGTTTCACAATTTTACGTTGCTCCATGACGACATTATGGATAACGCGGAAACGCGCCGTGGACGTCAAACGGTTTATAAGCGAAATGGCCTCAACACCGCCATATTAAGCGGCGATTTGCTGATGATTAAGGTGTATCAGTTGCTGAGTCAGCTGCCTGCCGAGTGTTTGCCTTCAGTTCTTCAGACTTTCAACCGAATGGGAATACAGGTTTGTGAAGGACAGCAGTTGGATGCGGAGTTTGAACAACGCACCGACGTGAGTGTGGAAGAATATCTGCACATGATTGAATACAAAACGGCGGTACTGCCTGCGGCTGCCATGAAAATGGGCGCTCAGATTGCCGGAGCCGAAGAGCGGGAGGCTGACAAATTATACCGGTTTGGCATTGAAATAGGCTTGGCTTTTCAGATTAAAGATGACTGGCTTGACGTTTTCGGGAATCCGGAAGAAACCGGAAAAATAAAGGCCGGCGATTTGCTGGCCGGCAAAAAATCGTTGCCCGTATTGCTTGCGCTCAATTGCCTGGAAGAAAGTGAAAAATCCATATTTCTGAATAAATTGCATGGATCCGATGCAGATAAAGTAGATTATTTGCTTGGCGTAATGGATGATTGGGACATTTCAAGGCACACGCTGGAATGGGCGGATAAATATTTCCGGATGGCGCTGAAAACACTGGACTCAGTGGAAGGTGATGATTCGCGGAAAAATTTCTTCCGTTCTTTTGCAGATTCCTTGGCAGTACGTCGAAATTAGAAGCCTGCCTATCCGCGCATGCGATGTTGTACATCTACAACGGCCACGGCAGCCAAACTCACAATTTCTCTTACCGAACAACCTATCTGTAGAATATGGACGGGCTTGTTTATTCCCATGAGTATGGGGCCTATCGCATCACCCAGTCCGTAGCTTTGCAATAATTTGTAAGAGATATTTCCCGATGCCAGATCGGGAAATATTAACGTATTGGCCTCTCCACCGATCAGGTTGCTGAAAGGGAATACTTCGCCCAGAAGTTCGCTATTCACGGCAAAGTTGGCCTGCATTTCACCGTCAACCACCAACTCCGGATGATTTTTTTGCAAAAATGCGGTAGCCTGACGCATTTTTTCGGCCATCTCGCCGGTTCCGGCACCAAAATTAGAATAGGAAAGCAATGCGATTCGCGGCTTCATGTTGAAACTTTTCACCATTTCCGCCGCCGACAAAGTAATATCAATTATTTCTTCGGTGGAAGGATTGATATTTACAGTGGTATCGGCCAAGAAAAGCGGACCTTTTTTGGTGGGAAGTACATACATGCCGGCCAGCCTTTTAGCTTTTGCCGAAGTACCGATGATTTCAATGGCTGGTTTAAGTATTTCAAGGTATTTTTTGGAATGGCCGGAGACAAAGGCATCTGCTTCGCCGGTTTCCACCATCATCATCCCGAAATAATTCCGGTCACGCATGCGCTTGCGGGCATCATTCAGTGTTACGCCCTTACGTTGCCGTTTTGTATAAAAAAGGGCTGCAAAACGTTCCCGCCGATCCTTTTCTTCAAACACATCCAGAAAAGTGGCTTTAGGCATATCCAATCCGTGTTCCGCGGTGAGCCGTTCATATTCCTCCCGGTTTCCGAGCAAAATGGGCAGGGCGATTCCCTCATCATGTATAATCTGCGCCGCCTTGAGTACTTTTAGTTCGGTTCCTTCAGGGAAAACCACTTTTTTGGGGGCTTGTCTGGCTTTCTCCATAATCATGCGGCTGAATTTGTCATTGAGCCCCAGGCGTTTTTTTAATTCTTCTACGTATCCATTCCAATCGGTAATCGGGTGTGCGGCCACCCCCGAATCTACGGCTGCTTTAGCCACTGCGGGAGCGACGGTGTAAATCAGTCTGGGATCAACCGGTTTGGGAATAATGTAATTAGGACCGAAAGAAATACCGGCATCGTTGTACACCACATTAACGATGTCGGGTACGGGTTGCTTCGCCAGGTCGGCGAGTGCCCTCACTGCGGCAAGTTTCATTTCTTCGTTGATTTTGGAAGCCCTTACATCCAGTGCTCCCCGAAAAATATAGGGAAACCCGAGTACATTGTTCACCTGGTTGGGATGATCGCTCCTGCCCGTAGCTACAATCACATCCGGCCTTGCGGCAACCGCATCTTCGTAAGGAATTTCCGGATCGGGATTGGCAAGGGCAAACACAACTGCGTTCTGGGCCATGCTGCGTACCATGTCGGCGGTCACGATATTTCCTTTTGAGAGGCCCACAAATACATCGGCCCCTTTCATGGCTTCTTCCAGAGTGTTTAAATCGCGTTCTGTGGCGAAATACCTTTTATTTTCGTCCGTAATTTCTGCTCCTTTGCGGATTACTCCTTTGCTGTCGAGCATGACGATATTTTCCCGCTTTATTCCGAGAGCCTCAAACAGGCGGGCACAGGAAATGGCAGAGGCGCCTGCCCCGTTAAACACAATTTGCGCGTCTTCTGTTTTTTTTCCTGACAACTCCAAGGCATTTAACAAGGCTGCCCCGGCAATGATGGCGGTGCCATGCTGGTCATCATGCATAATGGGAATGGAAAGTTCCTCTTTAAGCCGGCGTTCAATCTCAAAGCAATCGGGTGCTTTAATGTCTTCCAGGTTGATTCCCCCGAAGGTAGGTTCCATAGCCTTTACGGTTTGAATGAAGGCTTCCGGGTCGGTTACGTTCAGCTCGATATCAAAAACGTCGATATCGGCGTAAATTTTAAAAAGCAGTCCTTTCCCCTCCATTACCGGTTTTGAAGCCTCGGGCCCTATATCTCCCAGGCCGAGTACGGCGGTTCCGTTTGAGATGACGGCCACCAGATTTCCTTTGGCCGTGTATTTGTATACGTTTTCTTTATCGGCGGCTATTTCCATGCATGGCACGGCCACCCCCGGAGAATATGCGATGGAAAGATCGCGTTGTGTATTGGCCGGTTTCGAAGGAATTACTTCCACTTTTCCCGGTCTGCCGCCCGCATGATATTCCAGAATGTCTTTTTTGCTCACTTTTGTGCCCATAAGCTATTTTTTAGAACTGCCTTGCAAAAAAATAAAAAAAAAGTCGACATTTTGTTTGCGGCTGTATTTTTTCTTCATCGGAGTCCAAAGAGGAAATGGATATACGCTTTTTCGGACAGAACGCGCTATTTTATAAACTAAATGCCTAAACCGGTAAAAAAGTGAATAAATAAAAAATAATCTTGGATATATTTTGAAGGATAAGAATGCCTGCAGTTTGTTGCATAACTTCAAAAGCATCAAAATAAAAACGGTTAAATCCTACCAAGAGGGAAAGAAAAACAATACTGGTTTCGCCCAGAACAGCATTCCCCACCTGATTTATTTTTATCCGGATTTGGGAAATAAATTCGGGAAAAAGATCTTCCGCTTTTTCTGCAGGACTCAGAATGAACAGAGCGAAAGATGAAGCAGTCCAATAAAAAATCCAGCGGCCGTAATCTGCACCGATGACGAAAATTGGAATTAAAGTCATCCACTGAAAAATTAAAAAATTGGAAATACGTGGTTTATCTATTTGTTTTTGTTCAGAAAGAAAAAGAGGAAATCTTACTTTTTCAGTATTGGATAATATCCAATAGGTTAAAAAAAATGCAATTATCCAAACCAACGGGGCATAAATATGGTATTTGAAATTGCCAAATACGGATTCTTTCACCAATTCTACCGTTTCGTTAAATGGCCATGATATGGCATGAATGGCGGCCGGTATTTTATATTTCACATCCGGCTCTATCGGAAACGGAATGTCTTTCCAGGAGTTCCAAATCTGAGATACCGTTGTCCAGTTTCCAGAATACAAAATAACAGAAACCAGAGCGGAAAAAATCGGGAGCAGGCTGAGGAAAGTGCGGCCAATAGGATGTTTTGACCCAGCTTTATTTTCATGATATAAATAAAGGGCTAATACGGGAATTAAAAAAAAGGCAAGAGATTCATGACAGAGTATGCCCAGGATAGAAAATACGTTAACCCAGATCAGTTTCCATTTTCCTCCATGTACCAAAAAATAAATGCTGCAGATAAAAAACAGCAAAAGCAGACAATCTTTTCTTACCCAAAAATCATTGAATACGGGATTTCCCAAAAAGAAAATAAACGGAAAGAAAAAAAGGGTATATCCCCTTTTGATGAAGTGATATAAAAAGAACCCCCCCAATAAAATATAACTGAAAAACGAGATTCCCATAATTACATAATAAGGAGACCAGCCTAAAGAGTGATATATCCATAAAATAATTTCTCCGATTAACCCTCTCCGGACGAATCCTCCCCGGTAATTGATTAGAAACTCGGTTATATTCCAGCTTTCTATCGAGTATCCCGCATAAATTTGCCGCAGCATATGATAAGCTAAAGAGATCAATAAAAACCCGTAAAAAAGGGTAAGTATTGTCTTTTTCTTTAGATACATACGTAATTAATTTCTCTTATAAAATTAAGTACCTGATAGGTATTTTTAACCGTGGTAATTATCGGCGTCCCTGACTTTTCGCTTTAAACAGCTCTACTTTATCGGGCAAAGGAAGAGTAGGCCAGGAATGATTACTTTCGTCAATATCGGCTGTTTCGCGGAAGGGATCCAATATTATACCCACCACCTCTTTGTTTTTGAAAAATGTTTTTACTACCGATTTTTCGTTCTTACGCCATATGTATGCATGTATCCGTTCAATATCTTCAGTACCGTCGGCATAAATCCACTTCAGGATGATGGGCATCACCAGTCCGCCTTTGTTGGAAAAGTGCAGTTCATAGTAGTATTTGCCTTTATATTCACTCCAGGTATTTTCATCCACATTTTCCAAGTAATCGGCTTGGCTTCGGGCCGTTTTTTTAGGCGGCGTTGCCTGCTCCTTCACGGCGTAATAATGGTAATCGCGAAGGGCGGTATCTGCATCTACCAAAAATTTCATTCCCGATTCCCGGTTTCGGATTTTGCTGATGTGACGGAACGTATCTTCTTTGGATACGCGGTTGGTAACGGAATCTGCTTTTGTGGAAACAACACCGGCATCTGATAGAACAAATGTTTTCACACTGTCCAAAGAAATATCTACCGGCTGAATATCGAAGAACCAACCCCTCCAAAACCAATCCAGATCCACCCCGGAGGCGTCCTCCATGCTGCGGAAAAAATCAGCCGGCGAGGGATGTTTAAAGGCCCATCGGCGGGCGTATTCTTTGAAAGCGTAATCAAACAATTCACGGCCCATCACGGTTTCGCGCAGAATGTTGAGCGCGGTGGCCGGCTTGCCGTAAGCGTTTGCCCCAAAGTTGATGATGTTTTCCGAGTTGGTCATGATGGGTTCCAGCTGATCGGGAGGCATGGCCATGTAGGTGGCTATTTTATGCGCCGGTCCGCGGGAGGAAGGATAATCATTGTCGAATTCCTGCTCGGCCAAAAACTGCACAAAGGTGTTCAATCCCTCATCCATCCAGCTCCAGTTGCGCTCGTCGCTGTTGATGATCATGGGGAAGAAGTTATGTCCCACTTCGTGAATTATCACGGAAATCATACCGTATTTCAGCCGTTCGCTGTAGGTGCCGTCTGCATTGGTTCGGCCGTAATTGAAGCAGATCATGGGATACTCCATGCCGCTCGATGCTTCTACGCTGATAGCCACCGGATAGGGATAGGGAATGGTAAATTTGGAATATACGTTGATGGTGTGGGACACCACTTTGGTGGAATAACGACGGTACAATGCATATGCCTCTTTCGGGTAAAAACTCATGCATAAGGTTTTCTTTCCCGTGGCTTCATTATTCATGGCATCCCATATAAATTTCCGGGAACTGCCCCAGGCAAAATCACGGACATTCTCTGCCCGAAACCGCCAGGTTTTACGGTTTTCTCTTTCCGGTTTCAGCTCCCGATTTTTGGCCTCCTCCAGCGTAACCACTTCCACGGGTTCCTTGGCATTTTGGGCCTTTTTCCATCGTGCCGATTGTTCCGCACTCAGCACTTCGGATGCATTCTGCAACATGCCCGTAGCACACACCACATGGTCTGCGGGCACATCCATGCTTACGGAATAATTTCCGAAAGGAAGTGAAAACTCACCCCGTCCCGTAAACTGCTTATGATTCCATCCCTGATAATCGCTGTATACGCACATTCTCGGAAACCACTGGGAAATGGTGAATAGGTGATTTCCGTCTTCGGGGAAATATTCATACCCGCCGCGACCGCCTATTTTCAGCCGTTCCGGTATTTTATAATTCCACTCCACCCGAAAGGTGTATTTGGCGCCAGGCTTCAGGGCAACAGGTAAATCCACGCGCATCATGGTCTGGTGGATAGTATAGGGCAACGGCTTCCCCTTGGCATCGGTCACGGAAAGAATGTTTACACCGTATCCTTCCAACATTTTCTTTACATCCAGTCTTTCTAAATCAGATGTAGTGACCGGCGGCGTAATTTTACTCCCGTCAAAGTTTTTGGCTTCCGCTTCGGGGTGGTGTTCGTTTTCGTCCAATTGCAGCCAAAGGTAGGGCAACGCATCGGGCGACTGATTGTGGTAGGTGATGGTTTCTTTTCCGTGCAGCCGCAGATTTTCCTCATCCAGTTTGGCCTCAATCACATAGTCGGCACGTTGTTGCCAATACTGATGTCCCGGAGCACCTGAAGCGGTTCGATATGTATTGGCATCGGGCAGTATGGTCCCCAGCTGTTCAAATTTATTGCCATGGTTGGAACTGGGATTGTTTTGAATATTTTGTGCCCCGGATTCTATGCAAAACAGAGCGAATACACTCGAAACGATTAAATAATAAGACAGATGAGTTTTCATGGGTGAAAAATTAGTTAAATAACATGGCAAAACGTTCAGCGGTCATGATAAAGGCTATTCCGAAAACAGCAGAAGAAATGAAAAAATTCCACGTTTCTCGGGCTATACTGAAAATTGAGGTTAAAAGTAAGGAAAAGAGCAAGACGGCTGTCACGATCAAAA
>JBIJBG010000066.1:0-8787 GCA_044345355.1 Flavobacteriales bacterium | reverse complement strand
TCAATGCCTAAATTAAATGCAAAAAGCGGCATTAAGATCTGCTCTTCCGATCCCAGCATGGATTTTAATAAAAAAGAGAAGCCCATTCCGTGAATCAAACCAAAAAATAAGGCACCTGCATATCGCAGGCGAAATGATGTTAAAGAGGGGTTTCCCGATTTGGTGATGTTGGATAGGGCAGTAATGACAATCGTAAACGGAATCAAAAATTCAATCCACGCCGTGTTTACCCGAATCGCATCGAGTGTGCTGAGCATGAGAGTGATGCTGTGCCCGACCGTGAAGGCGGTTATAAGTACCAACAGGCGTTTGGCATCCCTGAATTCATAAATACCGCAAAGCGCCAGCAGATAAAGCATGTGATCGTAGCCTTTTAAATCTGCAATGTGCTGCAGTCCCGTTACAAACCATAATCCAAAATCACTCATATTACCGTACTTTTGTTTTTCATGAGAAAGCGCAATGTTAGTATTTTTTTGGTGATAGTCAGTGCACTTTTTTTGATGTCCGCACATACGTCCGACCATCCTTTTTATGTCTCGGTGACTGAGTTGAAACTGGATACACGAAAGCACACGCTTACCGCAAGCTGCCGTATGTTTACGGATGATTTGGAAAGTGCCCTTACCCAAATTTTTGACCGGCCCTTTGATTTGCTTAAGCAGGAAAATGATTCTGAGGTAAATGCCCTTATGAATCGTTACATCCGTGAGCGATTTTCCGTGGGACTTGAAGGGCAGCTGCTCCAATTTTATTTTCTCGGTTTTGAACGGGAGGAGGAAGCCACCTGGTGCTATCTGGAAGCCGTTGATTGTAAAGCGGGAAATGGTATGACCGTTTCCAATTCGTTGCTCTATGATTTTCTGCCTTTACAGGAACACGTCATCCATCTTTATGTGGACGGAAAAAGGCAAAGCGCACGTGTGGTGAACCCCTCCCGGTCTGCCGCATTTTTCTGGTAAACGGAATTGCGCGGAAACCCTTATCTTTGCGAGATTAAAAGAGAATTATGGCATCACAGGTATTGGAATTTATGCAGGCCAACATCGGAAAAAATTTTGGCGATTACACCCCGCCTTTTTCCAAGTTTTTGAATGGGATCATTGTTTCTGCCGAGGAAGGAAAAATTGTTATGGAATTTCAGGTGCATGAGGCCATGCTGAACCCGGCGGGATTGATGCACGGCGGAGTGCATGCAGCCATCATTGATGAAATGACCGGTCTTTTGGTCGCCACGCTTGGTGAACCTACGCTCTATGTCTCAGCCAATCTCTATGTGGATTTTTTCGGAAAGGTGCGCATGGGCGAAAAGGTGCACGCCACCGCTACGCTCAATAAACGGGGAAGAACCATTATGAATGCGGAATGCCTGCTGACCACCCCGGACGGTAAATCGGTTTCTAAAGGTGTTTGCAACCTGGTGAATACAGGAATTGCCATTTAGTGTGGTTTAGGCCCTTTACTTTCAATAGTCAATCGGATATCCGTTTTGAAAAATCCGGTTTTCTTTTCTTTTCCTCCCCCATCGGTTTCATCTCTCTTTGAACTCTTTTTTTATTGATTATTTGAAAACAAAATGCTCCGTTGAATGGTCGTTTACTTGCTTCCATTATCTGTATCTTTTAAAGGAATTTTTAAATTTCTAAAAAAGACTTAAATAAGCCAATCCTATTTTTTCTTGGTATTTGTTGTGCGTTATATTCGCACTCCAAATTAATGAAAGATGACTACTAAAGCCAACACATCTCTGTTTCACATTACCCTATGGATAGTTCAGTTAATTTTAGCTGCAGCATTTGGTATGGCAGGATTTATGAAAATAACCGCCCCGATTACCGAATTGGCTGAGGCGGGAATGACATTCGTCAATAAATTTCCGGTCGCGGCCGTTCGCCTGATCGGATTTATGGAATTATTGGGTGCCGTTGGGCTTATACTGCCGGCAGCTTTGCGGATCAAACCGGTGCTTACTCCGTTGGCGGCCCTCGGGTTTGCCTTAATCATGCTGTTTGCAGCCTTGTATCATCTTTCCCAGCAAGAATCCATTTTTCCCAACGCCATTTTACTGTTCGCGTCTATGTTTATCGTGTGGGGCCGTTTTGTGAAAGTACCGGTTAAGCTAAAATGAGGAGGATGCACTTCGGATTTTTTGCAGCTATGTAGCTTTTCCGGATTACACCTTTAGTCGCCTTGATTTTTAAACGCTGTAGCTCTTTCGGATTCGCCAACCGGAAATGCTTATTTGAGAAAGTGTAGTTTTTCGACTCACAAATGGTATTCGAAAGCCATGCCCTATTTTTAAGTAATTCCGCTATGTAATACTAAAACATAAAAGATGAAAAGGCAATTCCGGCAATACTCTCTTCTGCATTTTACAGGATGATGCTCAGACTAATTTGGAAGCGTTACTTTAATAGAAAAATTTATTGGGTGTTTCACAGAAAGAAAAGCAAAACATGATTTTAATGATCTTGTCGTCTTTTTCCTCAATAAGTAACCCGGTTCTGTAATAATCGGGCCATTTTTTTTTACGGGGAAATTGACCATCTTGAAAAATAATGACCGGCTTACCCCGCATACAACCCTTGCATCTGTCTATGTGGAAGGGTAAAACGAGCTGATGAATCATAATAGGAAAAAACCAACTTAAAAAAGCCTCTTTCCCGACTTCTACCGTTTCTAAACTTTCATCTTGAATTTCAAAGACACCATCTTCAGAAAGCATTTCCCGCAGGAAATCCCTGTCTTTCATCACACATGCCTCAGCAAACTCTTGAGCGATGTCCGAGATGGGGAAAAGACGGGTTTGCATGAGCAATAAATGGTAATTGTGAATATTGAAATATTTTATAAAATAGTTTTATGGAATGTGAAACAACAACATGTAAATCAAGAGAAAGCCCCAAAATATTGGGGCTTTCATGTTATATATGGATGTATGAAAAAGACGGTTTTACGATCCGCACATTTCGCATCCTTCCGGATTGTCCAATGAGCAGGAAAGCTGATCATTTACGCTTACAGGCTCTACCGTGATTTCCGCCGGCTTTGCTTTGGCAACAGCTGCCGCCGGCTTTGCCTGGCCAACAGATGTTTTGTCTACCGTAAACTTGATGGCGTCGGCCGCTGCTTTGCTACGCAGGTAGTACATGCCCGTTTTCAATCCTTTTTTCCATCCGTAAAAGTGCATGCTGGAGAGTTTGGCATGGTTAGGCGCGTCCAGGAATACATTGAGCGATTGGCTTTGATCAATGAATGCTCCGCGGTCCGCAGCCATGTCAATCAGGTCTTTTTGCTTGATTTCCCAAACCGTTTTATATAGCGCTTTGATGTTGTCGGGGATTTCATCAATTCGTTGAATGGAACCGTTTTCTGCCATGATTTTGTTTTTCATGGACTCATTCCAAAGACCCAGATTCACCAAGTCCACCAACAGGTATTTATTTACCACGGGGAAGGTGCCGCTGAGCACGTTTCGGTTATACATGTTGCTGCTGAACGGCTCGAAACATTCGTTGTTACCTAAAATCTGTGCGGTGGAAGCCGTAGGCATCGGTGCCAGCAGGAGTGAGTTGCGTACGCCGTATTTCATTACTTCCTCACGTAGCACATCCCATTCCCAGCGGGAAGATGGTGTTACTCCCCACAGATCCTGCTGGAATTTTCCCTGCGAAATGGGCGAACCTTGGAATGATTCGTAAGGTCCAAGTTCTTTAGCCAAATCTTTTGATGCGGAAAGAGACGCATAATAAATGGTTTCAAAGATTTCCCTGTTCAGTGTTTTGGCTTCCTCACTGTCAAAAGGCATGCGCAATTTCACGAATGTATCTGCAAGGCCTTGCACACCCAGACCGATGGGCCGGTGACGTAGATTGGAGTTGCGCGCCTCGGCCACCGGATAGTAATTGAAATCAATGATTTTGTTCAGGTTTTTTGTGGCCACATAAGTCACTTCAAAAAGACGCTGATGATCGAATTCCTTGGTTTCGACATTGACAAATTTAGGCAGTGCCAAAGATGCCAGGTTACACACGGCTACTTCGTCGGGAGCGGTATATTCGATGATTTCGGTGCACAGGTTGCTGCTACGTATGGTTCCCAGATTTTGCTGGTTGCTCTTCCCATTGGCATGGTCTTTATAGAGCATGTAGGGGGTTCCTGTTTCAATCTGGGAATCTAAAATCTTACCCCACAGGTCTCGTGCACGCATGGTTCGCCGGCCCCGCCCTTCCTGCTCATATTTTTCGTACAGCGCTTCAAATTTCTCACCCCAGCATTTATCCAATCCCGGAGCTTCATTAGGACAGAAGAAAGTCCATTCGGCATCCGTTTCCACTCGCTTCATGAATAAATCGGGAATCCACAAGGCGAGGAATAAATCCCGTGTACGGAGTTCTTCGGCGCCGTGGTTTTTGCGCAGATCCAGAAAATCGGTTACGTCATCGTGCCAAGGCTCCAGATAAATGGCGAAAGAACCTTTGCGTTTTCCGCCTCCCTGATCTACATAACGTGCGGTATCATTGAATACTCGTAGCATGGGGACGATACCGTTTGAAGTACCGTTGGTTCCTTTAATGTAGGATCCTTTGGCACGCACGTCATGAATAGCCAATCCGATACCTCCGGCAGATTGTGAAATTTTGGCACATTGTTTCAGCGTGTCGTAAATTCCGGAAATGCTGTCTTCCTTCATGGTGAGAAGAAAACAGGATGACATCTGCGGTTTGGGTGTTCCTGCATTAAAGAGGGTGGGTGTGGCATGGGTAAACCACCCTTCGGAAAGCAGATTATAGGTTTCAATGGCGGAATGGATATCCTCTTTGTGAATACCTACGGCTACACGCATGTACATGTGCTGCGGACGCTCGGCCGGTTTTCCGTTCAGGCGGAGCAGATACGATTTCTCGAGTGTTTTAAAACCGAAATAATCAAAATGATAATCTCTGTCATAAATGATGGTGGAATCAAGCAATTCGGCATTTTTTTGAATTACTTCGTACACATCATCTGCCAGCAGCGGTGCTTTTTCGCCCGTTTTGGGGTCTAAATAATTGTAAAGCATCTCCATGGTTTTGGAGAAGGACTTTTCGGTGTTTTTATGCAGGTTGCTCACGGCAATGCGGGATGCCAGGAGTGCATAATCGGGATGCCGCACCGTCATGGTGGCGGCAGTTTCGGCGGCCAGATTGTCCAACTCGGTGGTCTGAATTCCGTCACGGACTCCTAAAATTACTTTCTGGGCCACGGCTGAGGCATCCACGTAGTCGGAATTGAGGGCATAACACAACTTGGTGATGCGTGCCGTGATTTTATCAAATTTTACGGACTCTTTGCGGCCGTCTCGCTTTACTACGTACATCATACGTTTTCAAATTTGTTGTTTACATAGGTGCCGCTGAGGAAAGCAGTTGGAGTAACATGGATTTCTTCGGGGGCAGGTTAAGAATTAAAAATCGGCGTCGAGAGAGAAGGTTCCGGCTTCACCGCCTGAATCCGCAGCCAGATTGGTGTTTTTGCCTGATTTACGGTATTCGGCTACCCTCTTTTCAAAGAAATTGGTTTTGTTCTGCATGGAGATGTACTCCATGAAGTCAAACGGGTTTTCTTTGTTGTAATATTTGGGACAACCCAATTCCATGAGCAGACGGTCCGCTACGAACTCGATGTACTGGCTCATGAGGTCGGCATTCATGCCGATAAGGCGAACGGGAAGGGCATCGCAGACGAATTCCTTTTCAATTTCCACCGCATCCACGATGATTTCTGTAATCTGCTGTTGGGGCAGTTTATTGATGATGTGGTGATTGTACAAGTGGCAGGCGAAATCGCAGTGCAAACCTTCATCCCGGGAGATGAGTTCGTTAGAGAAGGCCAGGCCGGGCATGAGTCCACGTTTTTTCAGCCAGAAAATGGAACAAAAACTTCCCGAGAAAAAGATGCCTTCCACGGCGGCAAAAGCGATGAGACGCTCGGCGAATGAGCCTTTAGAAATCCAACGCAGAGCCCAGTTGGCCTTTTTCTTCACGCAGTCCAACGTATCTATGGCCCGAAATAAGGTGTCTTTTTCAGCACTGTCTTTAATAAGGGTATCAATGAGGAGGGAATAAGTTTCACTGTGAATATTCTCCATCATAATCTGAAACCCGTAGAAAAATTTGGCTTCCGTATATTGTACTTCCCGCACGAAATTTTCGGCCAGATTTTCATTGACTATACCGTCGCTGGCGGCAAAAAATGCCAATACGTGTTTTACGAAATGACGCTCATCGTCATTCAGACGCGTGTTCCAGTCACTCAAGTCGGGCACCATATCAATTTCTTTGGCCGTCCAGAACGACGCCTCGGCTTTCTGGTAGTATTCCCAGATGTCGTTGTGTTTGATTGGGTAAAGAACGAAACGGTCATGGTTTTCCATTAGGATGGGTTCCATGTCCAAGGCTGTTTTTTCAGGTAAAATCTGCCCCAGATTTATCTCTGATTCTGCCGTGTGCGTGTTTTCCGCGATGTTGCTCATTGTCAATTTTTTTTATTTGTTCTACTATGTATTTTCCGTCTTCCCTTTTCCGCCGGAGCGACTATTTGCCCTGCTCTGATGAAAAATTCAGAGATAACAAGCGAATAATCAGTTACTTCCGTACGGTGAAGGTCAGTCCAGAACTGTTTTCTGTTTCTGCTTCACAAAATTGCCAAATTTCCGGCAGCGTTTTCCGGCACTTTTTAACAGATTGGCTTAACTTTAAGTTAACACCTTTCATTTTCAGGCCCTTTCCTGTTGATTAGTTTATAATATACTGAAAATCAACATAAAAGTCTGTAGTCCGCGTCGTTGTTTGGTTGTATAAAGTTAAGCAGAAAAGCAAATTTTTTTTCGGCTTTTCGCCACGGGAATATCAACAGGTATTTGTTTAAACCACCTTTTTCTCCCGCCGGTATTCAGTTTCAGATAGGTTAAGTTAACTTAATTTTTTTAATCGCATGATTATCAGTTACTTTTTATTTTTTTCATGCTGCAGCAGGCCTTCAGCGGCCTCTGCCTGGGCAAACCACTCTTCCCCATATTTCCGGATGAGGGCATTTTTCACAAAACGAAATACGGGTATGGCCAATTTTTCGCCTAAGGCACAGGCGGGATCACAAATGTCCCACCGGTCATAGTTCAGTGCCTCAAACCGGTTATATTTCCTGATGCGGATCGGATAGAGATGACAGGAAACGGGCTTCGGGAAGTCAATTTTCCCATCCCGGAAGGCCAATTCAAACGCACACTTTGCCGTGCCCGTATCGTCAAAAGTTACATATGCACATTCCCCGCCGTTCACCAACGGGGTGGTCAATTCTTCTTCTTCGTCCCTTACTACTATGCCTTGTTCGTTCACGGCTTGTATCCCCTCGGGCCGCATGTAAGGCAATACCTGTTCGAGGGCTTTTTTCATGTCTTCCCCTTCCTCTTTTTCCACGGGTGCACCCGCATCTCCTTTTATACAACAGGCTCCTTTACAGGCATTGAGGTCGCACACAAATTTTTTCTCAAATACGTCCAATGAAATGAGGGTATTTCCGATTTCAATCATGCGGCAAAGATAAGGAGTACTACACTCGCTTTTTTTCGTTTCCTTTGGGATAAGGACCGGCAAAATGAAACGAGACAACAATATTTACATGCGCAAGAGCCGTTGGAAAATCTGGCTGGCACTTTCTGCCTTGCTGATTGTGGCGGCTACGCTTTGGTATACGGGTAATCTGGTAAAAAAAATTGCGGGAGACGAACGTCAGAATGTAGAGGTATGGGCCGAGGCGGTGCAGAAAAGGGCCAAGTTGGTGAAGGTAACCCGCGATCTGTTCCGCATGTTGGAAGAAGAAGAAGGCCGCAAGGCGGAAGTGTTGGCTGACGCCACTTCCCGGCTCATCACCAGCGACGAGGATGACCTTACTTTTTACACCCGTATTCTGGAAAGCAATACCACCATACCGGTAATCGTCACTTATGAAGACGGGGCCGTGTGGACTTTCCGCAATCTGCCCGATGCCGAGAATGACAGTCTGGAATATGCTGCGCGGGAACTGGAAAAAATAAGAGGCCGCCGGGAACCTCTTAAACTTCAAAGCTCTATTTACGGCATCCGATACACCTATTATTTATACTATGATGATTCCAAGATATATAAGCAGCTTCGTGCCACCATGGACGATATTACCCATTCCTTCATCACCGAGACTGTGATAAATTCAGCTTCGGTGCCCGTGGTATTTACCGACTCCGACCAAGCCAAAGTCATTCAGTTCGGTAAAATTGACACGGCGTCTTCCTTTTTTAGAAAGGCAGGTGTGACGGATGCTTCTTTAATTCAGTATGTGCGCGGAGAAAACGAGCCCATTAGAATACAGCTGGGCGGGAATGACGTGAATTATATTTTTTACCGTAATTCCAATCTGGTCAGACAGCTTAGGTTTTTCCCTTATGTGCAACTCACTATCATCGGATTGTTTTTGATTACGGCGTATTTTCTTTTCAGTACGGCGCGGCGCAGCGAACAAAATCAGGTGTGGGCGGGCATGAGTAAAGAAACCGCCCATCAGCTCGGCACACCCATATCTTCCCTGGTGGGTTGGGTTGAAATTTTGAAGGCTCAGGGCGTAGATCAGTCCGTTACCGACGAGATTGAAAAGGATGTCAGGCGCCTCGAGACTATTGCGGACCGGTTCAGCAAGGTTGGATCCGTTCCGGAGCCCGTTCGTGAAAATCTGCGGCTTGTGCTGCAGGAAGCCTTGCATTATATGGAAGTGCGC
>JBIJBG010000148.1:0-5409 GCA_044345355.1 Flavobacteriales bacterium | reverse complement strand
TTGAAAAATCCGACCGAGAATTTCCGATTTCAAGACTGAAAAGCGGTTTAACCCATATTTGCGTGGAGCGATGACACCAAAAGCAAATACGGCAAGAATCAAAAACGAAATGAATTCAGCCAGTGCGGTAGCAAAGGCTGCACCCGAAAGGCCCATGGGGTCAAAGCCACCGTGGCCGAAAATAAACAGATAATCCAGCAAAATATTCACAAGTCCCGCAGCAACAGCAGCAATCATGATAGGATACGTGAGGCCCAATCCCACGAAGTAGGAAATAAATCCAAAACTGAGCATGGAGAAAACAATACCGGGAGAACGGTCTCGCAGGTAAACTAACGTATTAGTTTTAAGTTCCCCGCTCTGCAAAACCAGATCAAAGAACCACTCCGCTCCTGTCCATAAGAAAAGGATGGCCAATAAAGCAAATATCAGCAGGAAACCGAGGCCATGTTTCAAAATGGGTCCGGATTGCTCGTAACGGCCCTCTCCGTTCCGCCTGGCCACCAGAATCTGAATCCCTACGCTGAATCCCATGGCAATCATGGAAGGAACCAATAAAAACATAAAGGCATATCCGGCAGCACTTTGTTCAGGTGTGCCCAGACGTCCCAAAAAAGCCGTATCAATAATGGTAACCAATGTATTGGCAGCACTTCCCAAAAAAATGGGTAATGCCATTTTAATAATATCAATAACAGATGTTCCCGTTTTCATAAATCAGACCACGTGAAGTACAAGCCCTTTTAAATATTCCCCTTCCTGATGATATACCGACACCGTATGGTCGGGGGCTTGGGTAAGGCGATGCAGAATGCGCACATCGCGACCGCTTTCCAAAGCCGCGGAATAAACCGTTTTTTCGAATACTTCACGGGTAACCACCTGAGAACAGGAAAACGTAAACAAAATACCACCCGTTTTAATTTGCTTCAGGGCCTCGGCATTCAGCCGTTTATAGGCCTGTATGGCATTATGGCGTTTGCTGAGCGACTTGGCAAACGCCGGCGGATCCAATATGATCAAATCAAAATCCGTTCCCGCGTCCTTCAGGTAGGGAATCACATCGGCACATACCGACAGATGCCTTCCCGATAGATTTCCGTTTAATGCGATATTTTCTTCCAATAAAGCCAAGGCAAACGAGGACACATCAACGGAAACCACTTCCGTAGCTCCACCCCGTAAGGCGTACAAACTGAAACCTCCTGTGTAACAAAAGGTATTCAACACCTTTTTTCCAACGGAATACCGCTCCAAAAGAGCCCTGTTTTCACGCTGATCAAGAAAAAAGCCGGTCTTCTGTCCTTTCACCGCATCCACCCGAAAAACCAAACCGTTTTCTTTAATGGCACGCGGCTTAATTTCCAGAACAGTCACATCCGATTTTTCATAGGTTTTTCTGACAAGAACATCCTGAATGGTTAATCCGTCAACAAGCTTTATTGCCTTTACCAGATCACCCTGTACCTGCTCAAAAAAGGGATGATGAAATTGCAATACGGCCAAATCGTCATATACATCCAAGACCAAGCCGGGAACGCCATCGCCTTCTCCATTGACCAAACGGAACGCATTCGAATCAACACAGGGAAAAAAACCGATGGATTTACGCACCTGAAGAGCTTCGGAGAATTTTGCGGTCCAAAAAGCCGTATCGGGAAATTCATCCCGAAAGGACACGATACGCACGGCGATGGAAGAATCGCTGTAATAGCCCAAGGCCACAAATCGGTTTTCGCTATCCAAAACCCTTACCCAGCCTGTTTCCTGTTTCTTCATCGTGCCATGATGCACGGCTCCGGAAAAAATCCAAGGGTGCTTTCGCAGGGCGGAAACCTCCTTTCCCTTTTTAAGAATAACCGTTTCGTTTATCTGCATGTAACCTCGTTACTAAAAAAAACAAACCGACGGAAAATTCCGACGGTTTGAAAAAATATTCATGGTATTATCAGGCAATGCCTTCCTGCGAAACATCTGTAGAGGCAGATGTATTTTCTTCAGCCGACTGGCCTGTTACATCAGGTTTAGATTCCGTTTCCGGATTTTCGGAGGGCTTCACTTCTTCTTGTGCTTCCTCTTTTTTCGGGGGCACATATTGGTCTGCCTTCCGTTCTTCCTCATAGGGCCGTTGACCAAATAATTCCTCCAGATCTTCCCGATAAATCACTTCTTTTTCAACCAATTTTTCAGCCAGGGCCAGTAATTGATCTTTGTGGGTGGTCAAAATTTCTTTCGCACGGGAATAAGCGATGTCACTGATGCGTTTCACCTCCTGATCAATCGTGACGGCCGTAGCTTCAGAATAGGGCTTTGAGAAGGAATAATCAGATTGTCCGGAGCTGTCATAATAACTCAGGTTCCCGATTTTATCATTAAGGCCATAAATAGTCACCATGGCATAAGCCTGTTTCGTTACTTTCTCCAGATCGCTGAGCGCACCGGTAGAGACCTTTCCGAATACGAGTTCTTCGGCGGCACGTCCACCTAAGGTAGCGGTGATATCGTCCATTATCTGTTCAGTAGTGGTAATCTGTCTTTCCTCGGGCAGATACCATGCGGCTCCCAGCGATTGACCTCTTGGCACGATGGTCACTTTCACCAACGGGGAGGCGTAACGCAGAAACCAACTTACCGTAGCGTGACCCGCTTCGTGGTAGGCAATCACCTTTTTCTCGTGGAGGGAAACTATTTTATTTTTTTTCTCCAGTCCGCCGATAACGCGGTCTATCGCGTTATTAAAATCCTGTCGGTCTATTTCCGTTTTATTTGAACGTGCGGCAATCAGGGCTGCCTCATTGCACACATTGGCAATGTCGGCACCGCTGAACCCGGGAGTTTGTTTGGCCAACAATTCCAGGTCTAATCCCGGGGCAATCTTCAGGTTACGGGTATGCACTTTAAAAATCGCCTTTCTGCCGATTAAATCGGGCAAATCCACCATAATCTGACGGTCGAAACGGCCGGGACGTATTAAGGCTTTATCCAATACGTCCACGCGGTTGGTAGCCGCCAGGATAATCACCCCGTTATTACTTTCAAATCCATCCATTTCGGTGAGCAGCTGATTCAGCGTGTTCTCGCGTTCATCGTTGGCACCCTGCACTACGGAGCGGCCACGTGCTCTTCCTATGGCATCAATTTCATCAATGAAAACAATGCACGGCGCTTTTTCTTTTGCCTGTTTGAATAAATCACGCACCCGGCTGGCACCCACACCCACGAACATTTCCACAAAATCAGAACCAGAAAGGGAGAAAAAGGGCACTTTGGCTTCGCCGGCTACCGCCTTGGCAAGCAATGTTTTTCCTGTTCCCGGAGGGCCTACCAAAAGGGCACCGCGCGGAATTTTACCTCCGAGCGTGGTGTATTTTTTGGGATTCTTTAAAAAGTCGACAATTTCATTCAGCTCCACCTTGGCTTCATCCAGTCCGGCCACGTCATTGAAATTGATGGCCACCTGGGCATCTTTATCAAACAACTTGGCTCTTGATTTACCGATATTAAAAATCTGGGCACCACCACCGCCACCACCCATGCGGCGGAATATAAAAATCCAGATGACTACCATAAGACCAATGGGAATCAACCAACCGAGAATACCTTCCCACATATTATTCTGCTGCACATAATCCACCATTAATTTCTCTTCTTCGGGCAGGTTGGTCTGTGCAAGCTGCAGCTTTTCTTCAAACTTGTCGGCCGGGCCGATGGTGAGCACATAATGCGGACCCGCGGGATTGGCATCTTTGCTGATACCGCGTTCCCGCAGTTTCGAAAACTTTTCCTTCTGCAAAGCATCTTCACGGATGGTAATACGGGCAAAGGTCTCATTGACTACCTGAACCTCCTTCACTTCATGCGCTGAAACCATTTCCAAAAACTCTTTCATATTCAGCTCCTGCGCTGAATTTCCAAAATTTCCAAAAAATTGCAGTCCGATGAAAATCAAGGCAATTACGGCATAAATCCAATAAATGGAAAATCCGAATTTGGGTTTTCCCATGCCGCCGCCGGAAGGTTTTTTACCCGTATTTTTCTCACTCGTATTTTTGTTATCGCTCATAAATCAATTCTGTATAAAAGTAAACATATGAAACCGGAAGCGGTTTATTACTCGCCGATATAATCAAAGGAGGCATCCGCCCAAAGATCTTCCAATCCGTAGAATTCGCGCACTTCGGGAAGAAAGACGTGTACGACCAAATCGGCATAGTCGATCAAAATCCACTCTTTATTGTCATATCCTTCGGTGTGCCAGGGCTTTTCTCCCGTAGCCTTTCTCACCTCCTCAATGATAGAATCTGCAATAGCCTGAACCTGCGTGGTAGAATCACCATTACAGATCAGAAAATATTTACACACGGCCGTCGGAATATCCGTCAGATCCAGCAATGTTATATTATTTCCCTTCTTTTCATGAATTCCGTGAATGGCGAATTCGATGAGTGCATTTTTTATTTTTAGTTTCTTTGCCATGTCAGTTTGCCCCAGAGTGCAAAAGTAATATTTAGAAGTTGTCCGGTGCACCGTTCATTCTCCCATTCAGCAATAATGATGCAAATTCCTTTTATAGGTCAAAAAATGGTAATTCTTGACCATTGTGATTCGACGAACAGTGAATTAACTAAGATGTGTGCGGAAGAACACGCGATAAGCGGCACTGTCGTTTTGGCATATACCCAATTTGCCGGAAGAGGGCAGCGGGGAAATCTATGGGAAAGTAAAGCCGGAAAAGACCTTACATTCAGCTTTTTGATATCAGAGGCAGGCATTAAAGCGGAAGATGCCTTTTTGCCTGCCATGGCCACGGCATTGGCCGTAAAAAATTGGTTGGCGGTAATCCTTCCCGGAGAAAAAGAAATAGAAGTAAAATGGCCGAATGATGTGCTCTATCAAAGGAAAAAAATAGCCGGAATCCTGATTGAGCATGCATTTTCGGGTGACCGCATCGCACGTTCGGTTGTCGGGGTTGGCATCAACCTGGCTGCGGAAACGTTTGGAGAAACCCGATTCCCGGCAACCTCAGTTATTTTGGAATGCGGGAAAATAATAGCTCCCATAGAAGCATTATCCGGGCTACTGCCTTTTCTAAATAAGTATTTTCAAAAAATTGAACAGAATCCGGAAGGTATCCGGGGTGAATACGCCCGCACTTTATATGCAGGCAGAAAAACGGAACCGGCCATGCTGAAGGGATTAAAAAAAGCAGTTCGGATAATCAGCGTGAACCGGGGTGGAATACCTACCGTTCAAACGGAGCATGGGATTATGGAAATAACCGGAACGGATGAATTGCAGTTTATTCCTTAAGTTCAGACAACCGCCGGGTTGTATTTTTTCTGCACTTTATGAATGAGGTAATTAAAAAAATCTTTGGTGGGACCTTCCACCATCATACGCATAAACGGA
>JBIJBG010000099.1:0-7506 GCA_044345355.1 Flavobacteriales bacterium | reverse complement strand
TTCCTCTGCGCTGATCATATACCGCTCTGCCATGGCGTAAATACTGTCTTTATTCCCCGTGAGAAATTGCCAGCGGTTGCCGGTAATTTCAAGGCGGTCCGCGAACTCTTTCAACACTTCACGCGTATCATGCTCCGGATCTATGGTGTGCGATAAAATCATCACCCGGTTTTCGTCCTTAAATGTTTCCCAAACGCGAAGCATTTCGGTTTTCATCTTGGGACAGATGGTAGGACAACTGGTAAAAAAGAAATCGGCTACCCAAATTTTTCCGTTGACATCGGTTTCGGTTACCGTATCTCCGTTTTGGTTGATGAATCCAAACGGCGCAATGGGTTGCTTGCCCATCACCGGAATTTCCTTGGGCTCATATACCGTCCCTTTTTTATTTCCGCCGCAGGCAATTAAGAACAAAAGGGAAGAAAACAGCCAAAATTTACTCATGGGTTGGCCTCCAAAAACTGTTTGGCCCGATCCATAGAACTCAGCATATCTTCCTTCACCTTCGTAATTTTTACTTTCTCGGCCCCGAGGTATTCCATGATGGCATCGTGTTCATATAATCCCTGTCCGCCGTTATAATTGTGCATCCAATCCATCATCCCCTTGTCGGCAGCTTCCAATGCGGTTATGATTTCGGCAGCTTCGGCCACTTTTTGTTCCAAACCCTCCCCTGTTCTCGCCGCCAGAGAATCGGAGGTTTGTCTCACGTTCTTTTTCAGGCTCATCAGTTCGCCCATCTTAGGCATCACCTCATCGTGAACCGCAATGACTTCTTTGGCCAGATCCTCCTGCTGCTTTTTCTGTTCGGCTGCCTTGTTGCGACCGCCGCAGGCTGCAAGCAGACCAAGAGAGAAAGCAATGATCACATACCCGTATTTTTTCATGATTTCCTTGTTTGAGTGCAAAGGTAAGTGCGATTTCTTCGCCACAAAAAAAACGTTGGTCTAAAAAACCATACGGCCCGAGCGAAGCTTGCCTTACCTTTACGCTATGTTTGAAGCACGGGAATATATCCGTTGGAGAATAAAGGCCCATGGGAAAGCGGGAGTTCATCCGCCTTTTCTATTCAGGCTGGCGGATGAAGTGCTCACCGAAAAAAACACGGTTTCCATGGCTCCGCACATTGAAACGATGCGCAAAAAACTACGGAAAGACCGGCGCGTGATACAGGTGACCGACCTGGGCGCAGGGAGTAAAACAGGAGCCGCACGGGAGAGAAGTATCCGCGATATGGCACGGCATGCCGCAAAATCGGAAAAGTGGGGTAAAACGCTTGCGAGGCTTGCAGCAGAATTACAACCAAATCACCTCATCGAATTGGGAACATCACTCGGAATAAGTGCGGCCTATCTGGCCTCGGCAGTGCCGAAAGGCAAATTGGTTACGTTGGAAGGCTGCCCGGCTATCGCGTCGGAAGCACGAAAAAATTTAGATTCCCTGGAAATAAAAAATGTAGAGATCCGAACAGGACATTTTGACCAAACGCTGCCCGCTCTGCTGGGTGAATTAAATTCGGTGGACTTTGCCTACGTGGACGGTAACCACACGGAAGAAGCCACGCTGAGATACTTTGACTGGCTGAAGAACAAAGCGCAGGGGCATACCGTATTGGTGTTCGACGATATTCATTGGTCTTCAGGCATGGCTGAGGCATGGAAAAAAATTACGGCGGATTCACGCGTTACCCTTTCGGTAGATTTTTTCCGAATCGGGGTCGTATTTTTCGACAGCCGATTTTCCAAACAACATTTTAATCTCGTAATTTGAGGTCATGAGCGATACCATCATCAAAACCCAAAACATCACCCGTCAGTTCATCATGGGGCATGAAATTCTTCAGGTACTGAAAGGCATTTCGCTGGAGATAAACCGCGGAGAATACGTGGCGCTGATGGGGCCTTCCGGTTCCGGAAAATCCACCCTGATGAATATTCTGGGCTGCCTGGATACGCCGTCGGGCGGTAATTATTTCCTGAACGGAACCGACGTGTCGCGCATGAGCGACAATGAACTGGCCGAAGTGCGCAACCGCGAAATCGGATTTGTATTTCAGACATTCAATCTGCTGCCCAGGTACACGGCATTGGAAAATGTAGCCTTACCGCTGGTGTATGCCGGATACGGCAAAAAAGAACGGCTGGAAAAGGCGGAACAGATGCTGGAAATGGTAGGCCTGGGTGACCGTATGAAACACAAACCCAACGAGCTTTCGGGCGGACAGCGCCAACGCGTAGCGGTGGCACGCGCTTTGGTGAATAAGCCCACGATATTGCTGGCCGATGAACCGACGGGAAATTTAGATACCAAAACCTCACTGGAAATCATGGCCCTGTTTGACGAAATCAAACAAAGCGGGAATACGATTATCATCGTTACCCACGAAGAGGATATTGCCGCGCATACCGAACGTATCATCCGCCTGCGCGACGGAAAGATAGAAACCGACGAACTGAACCAAAGCGTACATCGGCCTGTTTCAACATAAATATTCAGACGGTTCCACATGAAAATATACACAAAAAAAGGAGATACTGGGGAAACCTCCCTGCTGGGCGGTGCCCGCGTAAAAAAATACGACTTGCGCATTGAGGCCTACGGCACGGTGGATGAGCTGAACAGTTATCTGGGGCTTTTGGGCGAATACGGCAACGAAGACCAAAAGCAACTGAACCGACGGATACAGAGTAATCTCTTCACCATGGGTTCGCACCTGGCGCTGGAAGAAGGTAAAACCAAGATCAGGCTTCCGCAGATTTCCGCTTCTGACATAACAGAACTGGAGCAGGCCATTGACAATATGGAAGCCGAATTACAACCCTTGAAAAATTTCATCCTGCCGGGAGGGCATCCTTCGGTAGCACATGCCCATGTTGCTCGCTGCATCTGCCGGAGGGCGGAAAGGCGCTGCGTGGAATTGGCGGAGCGTTCAACCCAGGATCCCGTCATGGTGCAGTACCTGAACCGCCTCTCCGACTACCTTTTTGTATTAGCACGACGATTTTCGGCCCAGTACGGGAGCGAAGAAATTGCCTGGATATCGGAATCTTGAGCACATAATCAATCAAAAACGCAAAAAAGAGTTGCCGGCTGAACGGGAATTTTTACTTTTGGGGGCAGAAAAAATTAATACTTTTATTATATGAAAATCACGGTTGTAGGAGCTGGAAACGTAGGCGCCACCTGCGCAAACGTAATTGCGGAAAAAGAATTGGCCAAAGAAGTTATCCTTATTGACATCAAAGAAGGCATCGCCGAAGGGAAGTCGCTCGACATGTGGCAGACTGCCCCGGTGAATTATTATGACACCCGCATCAAAGGATTTACCAACGACTACACGCATACTGCCGGATCTGAAGTGGTGGTAATCACCTCCGGGCTTCCGCGTAAACCCGGAATGAGCCGCGACGATCTCATTGCTACCAATGCGGGAATCGTGAAATCGGTAACCGAAAACATCGTTAAATATTCCCCCAAGGCCAAAATCGTAGTGGTATCCAATCCGCTGGATGTGATGACCTACTGCGCTTACCTGACCGCCAAAGTGGACAGCCGGAGGGTAATGGGTATGGCCGGTATTCTGGATACTGCCCGCTACCGCGCATTCCTGGCCGAAGAGTTGAACGTTTCCCCCAAAGAAATTCAAGCTATTTTAATGGGCGGACACGGCGACACCATGGTACCCCTACCCCGCTACACCACCGTAAGCGGAATTCCGGTAACGGAACTGGTTTCTCCGGAGAGGCTGGATGCCATCGTAGAGCGCACCAAAAAAGGAGGCGGAGAACTGGTGAACCTCATGGGAACATCGGCCTGGTATGCTCCGGGAGCAGCGGCAGCCCAAATGGTAGAGGCCATCGTGCGCGACCAGAAACGTGTGGTACCCGTATGTGCATGGCTCACGGGAGAATACGGCATCAACGACCTGTATCTGGGCGTTCCCGTAATTCTGGGCAAAAACGGAATAGAAAAAATCATTGAACTTCAACTGAATGAGGACGAAAAAGCCCTGCTCAGTGCCTCTGCAGTTGCGGTGCGGGAAGTGTGCGAAGTGTTGGATAAAATGAATTCCGTATCGGCTTAAGCCATTTAATAATCTATATAGCGCGGCTCTCCCTTCCGGAGGGCCGTTTTTGTTCACCCGAATGAGTCGCCTGAAAAAAATTACGGTTCCGCTCCAGATGTTAGACATGGGAGAATCCGGCTTTCATTTTTGTATGGAAGTAATCATCAACCGCAAAAAATGCCGGATGGTTCTGGATACCGGAGCATCCCGCACGGTGTTGGACAAAACGGAAATCAGGCGTTTGGTGAAAGAGGAAATTCATGAGTTGGAGGGGAAAAAATCAGCCGGGCTCGGCACTACTGATATGAAAACCCATGCCGCCAAAATAAAACGGATGAAAATAGACTCCTTGGTGTTGGAAGATATGGAGGTACTTGTGTTGGATCTTTCTATCTTAAACCATTCCTACCAACAAATAGGTCATGGAAAAGTAGCGGGCGTGATGGGCTCCGACCTGCTCGTGAAACTCAGGGCCAAAATTGATATTGGCAAAAACCGGCTGATGCTTTATTTGGAATGACTAAACGGATTTATTGCTTTATCCACCGCACCGTCTTTTCTGCCCCCGTTGATGAGTACAACCTGAGAAAGTAAAGCCCGCGCGGCAATCCCGAGACATCAACCGAACCGGAGGCTGCATAGTTCCCCGATTTATCTGCCAGCACCCTTCCGTTCAGGTCGCTGATGCTAATCCGGATTCCTTCCCAGGGCATGGGCAGCTCCCAGTAAAGCATTTCTTCCGCAGGCACGGGAAACAGCCGGACGGGATATGCCGTTTCCCACTCCGAAACGGAAGTATTCACGATGAGCCCAAAAAGCAGGGCAAGTCCGCCCGAATAATTTCCGAGGAGCATATCCCACTTCCCATCTGCGTTGATATCGCTCAGCGAAACCGCCGTGCGGTAACCGTCATAAATCAAACTGTCGGCTACGAAAGTCACCGGCGGCCAATTTCCGTTCAGATTGCCCTTCAATCCTTTGTAATGATATATGCGCCCCGAGTAGGAACCACAAAACAATTGAAAATCATTGGCATCTGAAAATACAAAAGGTGTACTGAATCCAAAAAAACTCTGCGTCTGATCTACGGTATTTACACCACCCGCATTCGCCACAGTAGGTGTTGCAGAAAATTGAGGAATCTGGGCGGTTCCTGTATTTTGGTAATAATTCAATTTCCCATTTCGGCTTCCCACAAGCAAATCCAATTTTCCATCCTCATTCAGATCAAATAAACAGGGTGCGGAAAACAAGGGTTCCTGAATGCCACCGAAAAAAGGGGTCTGCAGCACAAACTGCGCAGGTTGGCCGGGAGGAGCAGTGTTTCGATAGTAATGAAGCCGCCCGCTGCTTTCGCCAACCACCATATCTTCATCGCCGTCCCCATCCAAATCACCGAAGGCGGGAGTCAGCCCATCCAGGCCTGACTGGGACAATCCTCCGAAATCACCCGAGTAAAAAGAAAAAGCGGGTTCAGCAGCCGTTCCGATATTTCGGTAAGCCGTGAGACGCGAATCATAATTGGCGTTAGAAATAAAATAGCCGAAATTACCCACTACGATATCCTTCAATCCGTCCGAGTCAAAATCTACCCAAACGGGGTAAGCTCCTTCACCCAAGTCAATCATACCGTTTTGTAAAAAGCCCTGCTCGGCGAGCTGAAAAGAAGGAAGCGAATCAAACCCGTTATTTCGGTAGAACCATATACCATCGCGATTTTGTGAGCGACCGTCGCCCGTTGGGGCCACAAACAAATCCCTGATTCCGTCGTTGTTCAGATCTTGATAAGAAGCAGCAGGAAAAATGGTTGTATTTATAGGCAATGATCCGCCTAAGCCCAGTGGAAAATCGGTCTGAACCTCCACCATATCCGCCTGTTGGATAGTTCCGCCGTTGAGTAAAAATACCAAATTATTGAAATTGATATCGCCAAGGGCAAGATCCTTTTTCTGATCGCCGTTCACATCGAGCAGCAAAAAAGTAGATCCTGCATGGCCCCGAAGCGACCTTCCGCAGTCGGAATCCAAATAAACCGAATTATTCACCCCATCCTCTGAAAAATTGCCCCAATTTCGTGTAATCATTTTATATTTAAGGCTATCGGCATGTCCGAATAATTCCATGGACACATTTTTATGATAATCCACGCAACCTCCGAAAACATCAAAGGCAAGAATATCAAGATCTCCGTCCCCGTCCAGATCATCTATACCGGGAAGGTCGGACGAGGGAATAAACAGGGAAGTTACCGTGCTGCCATAATCCGATTCCAATAGATACACCACTTCCTGAAAGGCAATCTGACCAGGAGCCGCTGAGACATTTCGGAACACTTTGGTTCCGCCGGAGTAGTAGGCAAAAATATCCGCTTTGCCATCCCGGTCATAATCCCGGAGGATCATCCAATCCGTTATCTGGGGAAAGAACCGACGATAATCGGGTGCATGCACATACTTTATCCCTCCCGAATTGCCCCTATTTAAAAAAGGCACTACCCGGTTCCCGGATTTATCAAAAACAACCAGATCATTTTTGGCGTCTCCATCCAAATCCATCTCGCCCGCCAAAACAAAATTTAAGCCTCCGGCCCAGGGATTTGGCATTTTGCCCGAGGCTCCAAAAACAGATACCGAATCGGCCCGTTGAAACCTATATACCCCCTGAGCGAACGTACCCGTGGCAAAAAGAGCAACCGAAAGTCCCAAGCTGAATGCTTTCATGGGGTAAATTTTTTCAAAGGTAAAAAATACCCCACTTTTTTAAGATTAAAAGAAACCTGTTGGTAAATAAAGCCGAATGTGATATATTTGCCGGCTCAAAATTTTGGAGAAATACCCTTTTGAAGTTATGCAAAATAAAGGATTTATCAGCTTCATAGCCATCGTTCTTGCCTTGGCTTGTGCTTATCACCTGTCGTTTACCTTTGTGGCCCGCAAAGTAGAAAAAGACGCAGCCGCTTATGCCAACGGCGATTCCAGGCTTGAAAGAGCCTATCTGGATTCGGTAGCCAACGAGAAAGTCTGGGGACTTTTCACCTATCAATCGGCCAAACAGAGGGAAATTAACCTGGGGCTTGACCTTAAGGGTGGAATGAACCTGACCATCGAAGTATCCGTAGCCGATTTGTTAAAGGTGATGGCTAACAATTCCGAAGATCCCGTATTTACCAATTCGCTGCGCAAGGCTAAAGAAGAAAGTGCAAAAAACGGGAGTGACCTTATTGATAACTTCGTAAAAGCCGCCAAAGAGGCCGACCCGAACGTGAGTCTGGCTTCGGCACGCATGTTTGGACACAAAGACCAAAATATGGTCAATATAAAAATGACCAACGATGAGGTGGTGGCTATTTTGCGCCGCGAGGCCGACCAGGCCATTGAACGCACGTTTGAAGTGTTGAATTCACGTATCGACCAATTCGGGGTGACGCAGCCCAACATTCA
>JBIJBG010000098.1:0-7526 GCA_044345355.1 Flavobacteriales bacterium | reverse complement strand
GCTTTCCATTTTTTCTGCACCGGGGGTGTATACTGCAGTTTCCCAACCGTTCACCCCTACCGCTGAAAAGAAAGTGAGCAGACAGAGGAGCACTAACGTAATTAACGCGGCGCTGAATCCGCGTAAAATATTTTTCTGCGGATTTACGGTTTCTTCAGCCACATTAGCCACACCTTCAATGGCCAGAAAGAACCAGATGGCAAATGGAATTGCCGCAGCTACTCCCGCCCAACCGAATGGCAATTCGCCCAATTGTATATTTTCCGGTTTAAAGGAGGGCAGAGCGGTTGACGCAAAAATCAACAGGCCGGCTACGGCAATGAAAGTAACGAACAATTCAAGTGATGCGGCCGTTTTAACGCCGATCAGATTGATTCCGGTAAATACGATATAGGCAGCCACGGCAATAAGTAAAGCCGGAATATCAGGGAAGAAACCATGCAGATAGGCGCCTAATCCTAAGGCAATCGCAGGCGGTGCAAAAACAAATTCGGTAAGCTGTGCGGTTCCGCATAGTAAACCATAAGTACTTCCGAAGGCACGAGTGCCGTAATCAAATGCCCCGCCGGCTTTCGGAATGGCGCACGCCATTTCGGTATAACAAAAAGTAAAAAAAATGTATAAAATAATAACGGGAATAAGGGCATACAACATCCCCGATGCACCGCCTTTGGCCAGTCCCAGGTTCCATCCGAAATAGTTTCCCGATATGACATAACCGACACCAAGTCCCCAAAGCATAAGCGGACCCAATGTTCTTGAAAGTTGAGGATTTTCGTTTTTTGCCATGAGTTACGATTGCACCCCGAAATAACCAAAGGAAATCGGGAAATGCAAATATTATCCTGCACAAATAAAATCCAGAACCGGCTTATAATTCCGCTTAACCAAAAAATCTTCAATTTCCAGATATACTCCACGGTTGCTTACGAGGCTGATAATAAAGGTGTTTTCAGGTTCGGGAATTTCCAGATAATGGAGCTGGCCGGGCTTAAGTTTTTCTTTGGGCTTCACATCAATGATTCCTTTTATGGTTAGGGGAATTCGATTTTGAATGTGGCGCAGTTTGTGTTTGGCAAATTTTCCTCCTCCCCACACGTAAATATCCTTTCCGGCAGATACCATTTCTTTCAAATAATTGGCCAGATAATCATACCGCACCTGATCAAATGCGTTTTTGGAATAATTGGGATGTGTTCTTGATAATCTGCCGGGAGAATCGTTCCAACGGATTACCACTTGAGAGAGTTTGGCCATTTTAATTCCGTTTTTAAACAAACGCAACCATAATTCATAGTCTTCGGGAATCGGATCAGTGGAATATCCGCCGTAAGTGTCGAAAAGGCTTTTACGAAACATAACACTCGGGTGGGCAAAAGGCGATTCCATGAAGCGATATCTTTCCATTTCATCATCAGAAATCCAACTGTTAATCATTCTGACATACTCCCTGTATCCTTCATTCTTCAAACCATCCGTAGAAATCTCCACCAATCCGGATATTAATCCGTATTCCGGATTTTGGGTTAAAAAACGAATCTGATTTTCCAGGCGATCCGGATAGGAAAAATCATCGGCATCCATTCGGGCAATGAACGGATAAGAGGCATGGCGAACTCCTTCATTCAGGGCCTTGGCAATTCCTTTTTCAGAGAGCGCAATACATTTCACCCGCTTGTTTTTGTGCGCCAATTCCATGCAGATAGACCGCGTGGCATCATCGGAACCATTCTCCACCAATATCAGTTCCCAGTCGGAATGCGTTTGATTAAATATGGAATTTACGGCTGTAAGGAGTGTTTTTTCTGCATTGCAAACCGGAAGTATGACTGATACCGAGGTGGAGTAATCCGGCATAAACCGATTTACGCAACCTGCGCAAGTCTTTCTTTTTCTTTAACCGGTTTGGAAACAGGCTCAATTCCGAAACGATACAAGGATTTTCCATGTTGTATGATGGCCTGCATGAAGGTTTCCTGCTCAAGGTAGGGAATGCCGTATTCTTCCGCCGTTGCTTTTACGATCGGAGCAAGTTTTGCATAATGCACATGACAGATCGTGGGATATAAATGATGTTCCACCTGAAAATTCAATCCGCCCACGTACCAGGAAAACAAACTGTTTTTGCGTGCAAAATTTTGTGTGGTGATCATCTGATGAATGTAGAAATTGTTTTCAAGAGTATTGTCTTCATCAGGCAGCGGAAAAGCAGAATCCGGTGCTACGTGGGCCGGCTGAAAGATGATGGCCAAAATAAATCCGGCCACATAATGCACCAGGAAAAAGCCAAGAAAAATCTGCCCGAACGAATAGGGCAGGAGCCAAGCCGGCAATACCAACGCATATAGAAAATAAAGGGTTTTGGTTACAATCAGTACGGTCCATTCTTCCTTGGCGGATGCTTTTACCTGATTGACCAATCCATTGGCTTCGTATTTTTTCAAGCGGGTTACATCTTTGAAAAATACCCAGACAAAAGTCATCAACCCATACACAACCCAGGCATAAATAAACTGAAAACGATGAATGGGCTTCCACTCGGCGTGGGGATTCAGCCTGAATAATCCACGTTGGCTTACGTCTTCGTCTGCCTCATGCACATTGGTGTAGGTATGATGCAGTACGTTGTGCTGAATTTTCCAGTTAAAAGAAGTGGCCCCCATCATATTCAGGGTGTATCCGAGCCATTTGTTTACCTGCGGATTGGCAGAGTAGGCGCCATGGCAGGCATCGTGCATCACGGAAAGGCCTATTCCTGCGAGACCGAATCCCATCAGGACACAGAGGGAAAGCATAAGCCAGCCTGAAGTAACCCATCCGCTCATCATCAGCAGATAAGGCAAGATATAAAGGCTCAGCATGAAAGCGGTCTTTAATTTCATTTCCAGATTGGCGTGCCGGCTCAATCCTGTAGAGGTGAAATAATCGTTTACCCGCTTATTCAAAACGGTAGCAAAGTCAGGTTTTTCTTTAGAAAAACGAAGAGGACGGAATGTAGTCATAAAGTGGAGAAGAAGTGTTTACAGTCGTGCAGTTTGTTTTATTTCTTCTCGAAACGGAATTAGGCATGGGGGACTGCATAATATGTAGCGGAAGGAAAAACATTAACGAGTGTAAAAAAAGGCATTTATATTTAAAAAACCTAATGTTTTAGATTTTTAAATTAAAGGATAGTTTACTTTTTGAAAGTATTCGTCTGCCTTTTCTTGAATCTGCAGAATATTTATCATCCGTGAAAACTCGCTTTGGGGCTTTGCCCGCAAGGTAAGCTCCCTGCCATTAACCGGATGTTTAAATTGCAGTGAAAAGGCATGAAGCATCATGGTATTCATGCCGTAATTATCCAAAAAAAGTTTGTTTTGTTTATTGCATCCGTGCGGCCGGTCACCGATGATGGGATGAAAAATGTGTTTGAAATGCTTCCTGATCTGGTGAAACCGGCCCGTTTTCGGCATCACTTCCACCAAGGAATAGCGGGATGTGGCAAACCGCCCGTCGCTCAACGGTATTTCAGCCCGGGCAATTGTTTTGTAAATGGTAAGCGCCTCCTGTAAGGTTCCGTTCTCTTTCCTGAGCGGATAGTCAATTTGCCCCTCATTGTCCGTAAAACCCCTGACAACGGCGAGGTACGTTTTTTCTACCTGTTTATCCATAAAAAGGGTTTGAAGCGCCGCATCCATAGACTTCTCCAGTCCGAAAACCAATACCCCTCCTGTTTTTCGATCCAGACGGTGCCCCGGATATACCGGTTTTCCCAGTTGATTTCTGAGCAGTTGTATGGCGAACTCCGAGGCATCCGCAGCTATTTTTGAGCGATGCACCAAAAGACCGTGGGGCTTATTGATGGCACACAGGTAATTATCTATGTAAAGGATTTCCAATTCCATTTCTTGGGCAAATTAAGCCTAAATTCGCCCAGGAATTAAATAAAAATGAAGGTTGAAATCTGGAGTGATGTGGTTTGTCCTTTCTGCTACATCGGTAAACGCAAATTTGAGCATGCGCTGGAACGTTTTTCCCAAAAGCAAAACGTGAAAGTGGTGTGGAAAAGTTATTTACTTAATCCGGACGAAGTGACTCAGCCCGGCGTTTCTGCCATAAATCACCTGGCCGCCAAAAAAGGTTGGACCGAAGAATACGCCAAAGACATGTTTAAGCATGTGGTGAAAATGGCTCATGATACAGACCTTCAATTCAATTTGGAGCAGATGAAGGTGGCAAACTCATTCCGTGCGCACCGTTTTATTCAGTTTGCCAAATCAAAAAACGAGGGAAGCGGGGCGGAAGAGTTGCTTTTTAACGCATATTTTACCGAAGGAAAAAACATTGATGATTCGGATGTTCTGATTTCCATAGGACTTAAACTCGGTTTTTCAGAAAGTGAAACCAAACAGGTGATAAACGGAACGGATTGGGATGAAGTCGTAAATTTGGATTTGTATGAAGCGCAACAGATAGGAGTGAGGGGCGTACCTTTTTTTGTATTCAATGATCGATATAGCGTTTCAGGTGCACAGGCTGAAGATGTTTTTCTCGGAGCGCTTGAAAAATCATATTCCGAAACCCGATAATCATACATAAACAAGAGTCTTATTTATACTTTTAAAGAAATTATATACAAATGAAACCGGAAACAGCCGCCATACATGCCGGGAATTTCCCGGATAACACCAACCACCCGGTTATTCAGTCCATTACCTTATCCAGTACATTTTCCAGAAACGAACCAGGAAACTATATGTATTCCCGGGCTGCAAATCCGAATCGGGATGCATTGGAGCATGTCCTGGCCGCATTGGAATTTGGTAAAGATGCTGCGGCCTTTTCCAGCGGAAATGCTGCCGGAATGGCCGTATTTCAGGCATTGGAACCGGGAAGCCACGTGTTGTTGCCCAATACGATGTATCATGGCTTGAGATGGCAGGTTGAAACTTTGTTTCAGGGTATACTGGAATTTACATTTGCCGACATGCTAAACCTTACCGAAGTAAAGGAGCGCGTGAAGGCCAATACCAGGCTGATATGGATTGAAACGCCTTCTAATCCGCTGATTCAGATTTCGGACATTACATCGCTTGCCGACCTGGCCAAATCACATGGTATTTTAAGCGTTTGCGACAATACGTTTGCTTCCCCCGTTTTTCAGAATCCCCTGAAATTGGGGGCGGATCTGGTCATGCATTCGTCCACCAAGTTTCTCAGCGGACACAGCGATATTTTAGGTGGTGCATTGATTACGGCTGAACATACTCCCTTTTGGGAGCGGATCAGAAATGTGCAGCGTTTGGGAGGTGCCATCCCTTCTCCGTTCGACTGTTACTTACTGGTCCGAAGCGTGAAAACACTTTTCTACCGAATGAAGGGCCACGAAGCGAATGCCCTCAAATTGGCTGAATTTCTGAGTAATCATCAACGGGTGGAAAGGGTATTGTATCCCGGTTTACCCAACCATGAAGGACATGAAGTGGCCAAAAAGCAAATGTCCGGATTCGGGGCTGTCCTATCTTTTTTGGTAAAAGGCGGACAAACGGAGGCGGACGGAGTAGTATCCCGGTTGAAATTTTTCACGCACGCCACCAGTCTCGGCGGTGTGGAAAGTTTGATTGAAAGACGCGCCTCCGTAGAAGGACCCGACACCAAAACACCTCAAAACCTGCTGAGGATTTCTGTAGGTCTGGAGCACATAGACGACCTGATGGCCGATATAGATAAGGCCTTAAATTCTATCTAAATTTCACGGACGGAATTTCCCGTAAATACAAAAATTCGGTCATCGGGTTCATTTTTCTGCACCTCAAGTCCTCCCGTAAAATAACCGAAAGCGGGTAAAATAGCTTGATTTCTCGAAAACAGGAGACACGGCAAACGAAGTTTTTGCTTATTCGCTCTGAGTGAAAAAACCGGATGAGTATGGCCACAAAAAACAAACAGATCATCTGAATTTTCCGGTTCGTGACAGAACTGGAAATCATCCATCACCAAAGATGAAGCATGCAATTGAATAGCTGATTCTGAAGTAAAGAAAGCGGGTACATGGCGGTCATGATTTCCCAAAATAAGATGAATTGCCACCTGTTCATGGTCTTTTCTCCAGCGTAAGAACTCATCCCATTCTTCGTTGGGCGAACTGTGAAACAAATCACCCAGAATAACCAACGCTTTGGGCCGATGATTTTCCACGAGCCGGCTCAAAAGATGGAAGTTTTCCTGAGATGCTTTTTGCGGCACGGGAATTCCCTCACGGCGGAAATGGGCAATTTTTCCCAGGTGCACATCACCGAGAATCAATATCTCTTTCTCACGCCAATAAAGCGCTTTTTCAGGCAACACCTCGAAGTGGTTATTTCTTATTTCAACCTGCATGAACTTCCCGGTATGTTTTAAGCATGGATTCAATGCGGTCTTCCAATTTTTCCGTAGAAATCTGTTCGCGAAGCCTGTCCACCAAAATCGGAAATGCAAAAGGGGAGGGTCGCAGCGTTTGGCGAAGGATGATTTTTTGTCCGGTTATTTTTTTAAGGGCCTGCCTTAACCGTGTTTCCTCCAATTGTGATTCCAGGGCTTCGTTGTAGGCCTGCCTGATGAGCAGATTGCCCGGATCATAGGTATTCAATACCTCAAAAAGGAGCGAAGCGGAGGATTGTAAGTGTTTTGTTTTAATCCCCTGACCGGGATAACCCGTGAAAATCATGCCGGATATAGCGGCAATTTCCCGAAATTTGCGCTTGGCCAGTTCGGTGGCATTTAAACTCTTGCTGATATGGGCTGTCAGGTCTTCCGAGGTGAAAAGATAAGCCGAATCAGAAAGAATTTCAGATGGTATTTTTCGGTTGCCCAACAATTCAAATCCGTAATCATTCATGGCAATGGAAAAGCTCACCGGAATTTTTTGCCCGATGCGCCACGCAATAAGCGAGGCCATTCCCTCATGCACCAAACGTCCTTCGAAAGGAAAAACAAACAGATGAAACCCCTCTTTGGATTCCCATTGTTCCATCAATAACTCATCTGCCCGGGGAAGTGCGGATATTTCTTTCTGCAGTTCAAGCAAGGGTTTCAGCCGGTTTATTTCCGGACCGTGTTCTGTATGATCGGTGTAATCAGCGAACCGTTGCCGGATAAACGTGGCCAAATCGGAAGACAGCGGCATCCGTCCTCCCGACCACCTTGGGATGGTTCCCTTGCCCGGCGGGGCTTTTCGAACAATAGCCGTCAGTTCCTTTATGCGAATAAATTCCAGTGCCATGCCGGCGAAGATGAAGCAATCACCGGGATTCAATTTGGCTACAAATTGCTCCTCAACCGTGCCTAAATATTTTCCGTTTTGAAATTGAATTTTTACCGCCGTGTCCGATACAATGGTACCCATGTTCATCCGGTGCCTCATAGCTACGCGGCGTGATACCACCTGAAAAAGCCCGTTTTGGATTTCCACTTTTCGAAAATCATCATACGCTTCAAGTGATGGACCTCCGGTGGTAATTAAACCAAGTACGGCTTCCCATTCCGTCCGGGAAATATCCTGA
>JBIJBG010000097.1:0-7531 GCA_044345355.1 Flavobacteriales bacterium | reverse complement strand
TAAAGGCGCTTTCTCTGGCACCGCAAACGGTGGTTACCTTGCCTTGTCAACAAATTCCCAGGGCAATGTGCTCACCGAAAGAATGAGAATAGCCGACGATGGATCAATCCGTATTTACGACTTATCCGGTGCGGGAAGCAGACCCGTTTATGCGGATGCAGCCGGTGTGCTGCGGGCCGGAAGTTCTGATAATACCACTTGGTCTCTGAGTGCGGATTTTGCGTCCAGTCCCAATAATTTGGGCGGAACAGATCTGCCTTACACAGGCAATGGTAACGACGGGTATAGTCAATATAACATGGGATTTAATGTGGTTATTGACGGAACGTCCTACAACACCATCACCATCGGCACCAACGGGTGGATTTCTTTCGGGGCTGTCACCAACACGGATTGTTGCCCTAATTCGGGCTTACCTTATTCTACGTTCATCAATCCCACCATTTTCCCCTTTTTCACTGACCTCTGCGATTATGGAGGCGGACAGAATATCCGTGCATATACCTACGGAAACAGTTCGAACCGAGTGGCCATAATACACTATAGATTAAAATCCTATTGTGGATCCGGTGAACCCTCAAACTCTTGGGAAGTAGAGTTTCAGGTGCAGATTCATGAAGGTTCCGGATTAATCAATATTAAATACATCGAAATGCCGGACCAGCTGAATGGTCAGGTGTGGAATTGCTCGGGAGCTAATAAAAATACCCTAATCGGTTTTCAAACCTCCGGCGGTGCAAATGCCAAGGCCTACCCGATTTCGTATAACGCCAAAATCTTAGATGACAACCGCATGCCCGAAAGTTGGAGTATCAGCCCTTCCAGATGAGTCTTAGGGAGATTTTAATCATTGGATTTTGGCCGGATCCGTGAATAACCGTGTTTTAACTTAAAAGAAAATCAAGATGAAAAATCACACGATAAAAAATAAAAAAGGGAAAATGCCCTTTCGTTCTTTAGGGCGTGTTATGGCCTTTGTTTTAGTACCTGTTATATCTGCCTTAGGTCAAAATAATCTTGTTCTGTCTGATGCATCCACCAGGTGGACGGGAGAAGGAAATATAACGTTTGTTTTTGATGATGTTGGGATAAAAAACAATGCCTCCCCATCCGTTTTTTCGGGGACAGGTAAATTCAGGTTCCTAGGGGATTTAACCTCTGTGGTATCAGGCAGTTTTTCTACCTTGCTTCCAGATGTTGAAATCGCAAAAATCGGATCAGCGGCCCTCGAACTGAACCAAAATCTTACGGTGGATGAACATGTACTCATCAGTTCGGGGTCATGCAAAATTTATGACCATACCCTCAGCATCGGACGTAATCTCACTAATCAGGGATTGTTTTATTCCGGTCCCGATGGAACAGTCGCGTTTTTGGGAACGAATAATTCCCAGATTACGATGAATAGCAGCTCCGACTTATTGTCTAACCTGCAGGTTAATAAAACAGCGGGAGGGGAGTTAAAATTGGGAAGTTCTGTTCAAGTCAGCGGGGAGGTCTTGTTCGCCTCGGGTAATCTCTATTTGAACAATTGGGGCTTGGATCTGGGCACTACGGGGCTATTGGTGAATGAAGCAAACGAAAGTAGGATTTATTGCGACTGTACATCTGGTTTTGTTCGTGCAGAAAGACCGCTAGGCGCTTCGGGGACGTTTGATCCCGGCAATATTGGGTTGGAGATAACCACTACAGGTACTGCGCCGGGAAATACGGAGGTTAAGCGCCGTCATAGTCTAGTGGACCTGTCCGGCAATAATCCTTCATCCGTTTACCGCTATTTTGAAGTTGTTTCCGAGTTTAACTTAAACTTCAATGCCACGGTAAAGTTCCGCTATTTCGACGGGGAAATTTCGCCATTGATTCCCAATCCGATTATGGACCTTTACCGATCCACCGACCAGGGAGGAAACTGGGATGCACAGGGCGCTTTGCACGATCCAGCCGGCAGGGTCGTCATCAAAACTGGGCTTCCGGGATTTTCCTGGTTCGCCGCCGGTTCGGGGGTAAGTCCGCTGCCTGTTACCCTTGCCCATTTTGAAGCCGTATGTGCGCAAGAGGGTGTAGAACTTTCCTGGACTACGGAAAGTGAAATCAATAACATGCATTTTCGTGTGGAGCGTTCCGAAAACTTCCTGGACTGGACTGAAGTGGCCGTAGTTCCGGGCGCGGGAAACAGCAATGCCCTGCTCAGCTACACCGTCAAGGATGAGCGTCCGCTTGAAGGCATGGCCTATTACCGCCTCACCCAGAAGGACTATGATGGAACAACAGAGGTTTTTGATCCAATCAGCATCAGTTGCCATTCAGATGAAAGTATAGATTCATGGTTTGTCTATCCCAATCCGGCAGAGGATTTGTTCACCATATCGGTGGATTGTGATAATGTTGTTTCTTCTGCAGAAATACAAATTACCGACATGAGTGGTAAACATCTTAAAACCCAAAAAATACAGCTGGATTCCGGTATCAACGAATTTGTTTTTGCCCGGAACGGAATGAGTCCGGGCAGTTATCTCGTGTTCATTAATTCCACCAAAATAAACCTGAATCCGCTAAAGGTGATACTGAAGTAGAAAGATAATTTAATGATGTGACAATTTGAAAATGAACCGCGTTTCTCTTGATAACAACTCCTTTTAAAGCAAAGCGCAAACTACCGGGGAAATTAACTGAAGATTAGGACTATCAAAATCCTGAAAGCCGACTCCGGGTAGTTTTCGTTTTGTTGTTTTCGGTTCCTGATGTTGTTGTCAAAGTCCGGATACCATGTAAACGGAAACCCATTTTTTACCTTTGTTCCTTGCTTCTTCCAACGTATACCGGGAATTCAGTGCAACGCGCCTCCGTTTTTTCGGCTATTGCGCTATGTTAATGCCCTGCTGTCTGATTACTATCGGGGTAAGTTGCATACGCAGCTAAACTTTAAAATACCTGGTTAACGGTCAGGTTTTTAATCCTTGTTCTTTTTTGGGGCTGAAGTCAAAGCCCCAATCTTCTTATTCGAAGTTCTTCTTAATCATGTTTTTTCTAAAAAATCGGATAATATAAAAAATGACCTAAACGATTTTTATATCTTTGGGGGGTGGAATGGAACTTTGACATACAGGATTTGGAACCTCTGAACGAGTATTTTCAAAGGTTGGAGAGCAAGCGTGACATCTTGCAGTACAGAAGGCCATTGCCGGCATCGGTGTTGCAAAAAATCAAAGAAGACTTATCTCTGGAATGGACTTATAATTCAAACGGTATTGAAGGAAATACGCTCACCCTCCAGGAAACCAAGCTGGTGCTGCACGACGGCATGACCGTGAGGGGAAAATCTCTCAGGGAACATTTTGAGGCTACCAACCATCAGAATGCCATTTATTACCTGCATAAACTGGTTAATCCGGCTTATTTATTTCAGGAAAAGGACATACTGCATATTCATTCCTTGGTGTTGCAGAATATAGAGAAGGAGTATGCCGGCCGATACCGCAACGGAGGGGTAAGGATAGCGGGAGCCAATTTTGTACCTCCCAATGCCCTCAAAGTTTCTGCCCTTATGGAAGATTTGACCGACTGGGTAAACTCGAATCCGCTTCGTTTGCCGGTAGCGGCTTTGGCGGCGGTATTTCATCATCGTTTCGTACATATACATCCTTTCTTTGACGGAAACGGACGTACCGTGCGCCTATTGATGAATTTACTTTTGATGAAGGAGGGCTATCCTCCGGCCATTATCCTGAAAAATGATCGCAAAAAGTACTATCAGGCCCTGAATATGGCCAATGAGGGTAATTATTCCAAATTGTTTCTCCTTATGGCTCAGGCTTTGGAGCGCTCATTAAATATTTATCTGAACGCTTATCCTACCGCAAACTTTGATGATGAATACAGGGACATTTCTAACCTGGTTCAGGAGTCTGATGTACCCTACGGTGCTGAATACATAAGCCTTTTGGCAAGAACCGGTAAAATTGACGCCTTCAAGGAGGGCCGTAATTGGCTCACCAGCAAAACGGCCTTAAAGCAATATGTACAAAGCAAAAAGAGAAAAGGAAAGAACCTTTAGCGGGATGAAGGTCCCAAGATTTTGAGCATATCCTCTTCCAAGGTTTTTTCGGGACTTTCCACCATGCGTCCGATTTCCTTTCCGTTACGGTAAAAAATAAAGGTGGGCACAAAAGGCACTTTTAATTCTTGTATGGCCGGGTCGGGACAAAACTTGTCCCGATTTACCACATGATATTCGACACTTACCCTGCTCATGGGTTTACTTTCGGCAATTTTGAGAAAACGGGGTACTTCCCGTTGGCTGTCCTCGCACCACAAGCCCAAAATTACGGTTACCTGGACGTCTTCCAAATTTATCCGGTTCAGGATACTCTCGTCTGGCCTGTAGGCTGTGTACTCTTTTTCAAAAATGTCCCCGAATTCTCCCGATAAAACAGCCTTTTTTTCTGTTTTACATGTTCCTGTCTGTGCTCCAAGAGGTATTGTCATAAAAAGGATTATTGTTAAAATCACCAGGTGTTTCATCACTATTTTTCTTATTTTTACCAAAGTTAATCGTTTATTTTATGGGTAGGTGGCTGTCTTTTTTGTTTTGTGTAATCATTTTTTCAGCCAGTTGTAAAAAAGAATCCACCTCATCAGAGGTGAACGTCAGGTTTGATTTTACTTTCGGCACACAACCAATGCAGTATGACCGCGGATATCCCCTGGAAGGAAAAACCATCAAGCTGGAACTTATCAAATTTTATGTTTCCATGCCCGCTCTCCGAAAGACTTCAGGGGAATGGGTATCCTTTATTGACTGCTATCATCTGGTGGATTTGGACAATCCGGTTATACGCGCAGGAGAGCTGCCTCAAGGTGATTACACTGCGTTTAAGCTAGGCATCGGGGTAGACAGTACCCGGAATATTCAAACGGATCCACTGGCCATTCCCGCTACGGATTATCCCACCGACCATCCGTTGAATGCCTCTGCAGATATGTGGTGGGGTTGGGCTACCGGCTACATTTTCGTGAAGCTGGAGGGACGAATGGATGCCAATGGTAACGGAACGTATTCCGATATTGAGGATAAGGCCATTTCTTATCATCCCGGGGTGTCTGCCTTATATACCCCGATTTTGGTAAACAAAACCTTTTCCGTTTCGGGAGAAAGCACCGAATTACGCATTCAGGTTGATATAGAAAAATTGTTATTTAATCTGGATTTGTTGAATAATCCTTTTTCCCATCCCAACAACGTCAATCATCCTGAATATCCATATGCCAGGCGCATGATGGATAATTTTCCCTATGCCTTTCAGTAGGATTTTAGCCGGGCTGTCTTTTTTGGTCATTTTCAACTCAGCCTGCCGGGATGCTTCTCTGAAAATTCCGGAAGGTTGGCCGGAGCCTATTATTGCTGATGATAAGTCGCTCACTGAAGACCGGATCCGCCTTGGAAAAAGGTTGTTTTACGACCCCGTGTTATCCGCAGACTCTTCTGTAAGCTGTGCCTCCTGTCACAATCCCACAAGGGCTTTTGCAGATTCGGTGCCTGTTTCTGCGGGAGTTCACGGTTCACTGAAGGGGTTTCGAAATACACCGTCGTTATTCAACGTAGCCTGGTATCCTTATTTTTTTTCGGAAGGCGGTGCTCCCGACCTTGAATTACTCGCGGTGGCTCCCATGCAGACGGAATCGGAAATGGATTTCAATATCGGTGAGGCCGTCAGGCGATTGGAACGGAATCCGCATTATGTGCGCCTGTTTCATAAGGCTTATCACCGTGCTCCAGATACCTACTCCCTTACCCGCGCCCTGGGGGCTTTTCAGCGTAGCCTTATCAGCGGCAATTCCCGATATGATCAATTTATCCGGGGCGACTCAGCCTTACTGTCTCCAATGGAAAAGCGGGGAATGAAATTGTTTTTTTCTGAACGGACCGGCTGTTCCGATTGCCATTCGGGTTTTCTGCTGACCGATTTCGGTTTTTATAACCTGGGACATTATTCCGATTCAGATCCGGGTAGGTTTCGGCTCACTTCTGCTGAGGAGGACAGAGGTAAATTTAAAACGCCCACTTTGCGCAACATAGCGTTAACTGCTCCTTACCTGCACGACGGTTCCATTCCCGACCTGGAAGCCATGTTGCTTTTTTACCAAAACGGAGGTGGCAGGGGTCAAGGGAAAGACAGCCGTATCCGTCCCCTTTTCTTAAGCGGGGGAGAGTTGGAAGATATCCTCGCTTTTTTGAAAACATTGACGGACAGTTCCGCGTTAAGCAATCCGGATTATTTACCTTTACGATACGATGAATGGAATAAGTAAGGGCCTTTGTTTCTTAATGGTATGTTCCTTTTTTTGGAGCTGCGGGAAGGAGCAACATCAGGTAACTCCTTTTTCTTTCGGTATTCCTTCGGGTTACCCCCAGCCCGTGGAGCCTGGAGATAACCGTACTACAGTGGAGGGTGCAGAATTGGGTCGTTATCTTTTTTATGATAAGCGCCTTTCCGCCGATAACACAATGTCCTGCGCCACCTGCCATCTGCAGCAAAATGCGTTTACCGATCCGCGTAGGTACAGCGTGGGAATAAACGGGGAAGAGGGAACCCGCAACGGAATGGCTTTGATTAATCTGACGTTTAATCCGAATCAGCGTTTTTTTTGGGATCACCGGGCACAAACTTTGGAAGACCAGATTTTTGAACCCATCCGTAATCCCATTGAGATGGCTTCGGATTGGAATACCGTGGTGGCTAAGTTGAAGGATGATGTATTTTACCGTGGCATGTTCCGTGAAGCATTCGGCAATGAACAGATTGATTCGGTGAAGATATCCAAGGCAATTGCCCAGTTTCTGCGTACGCTGGTCAGTTTTAATTCTCCCTTTGATAAGTGGGCGAGGGGCGAAGGTCAGCTGAGTCCGCAGGAATTGAACGGCCTCAGTTTGATCCAGGACCAGACCAAAGGCGATTGTTTTCATTGCCATAATGCTGCAGATCGACTTTTTTCTAACTACCGTATCATGAACAACGGACTGGATGACCAATCGGCCTGGAGTAATCCTGATTTTGATTTCGGGCTGTATTCGGTTACGGGAAATCCGGCGGATAAGGCCAAATTTAAGGTGCCTACTTTGCGCAATATTGCGGTTACGGCCCCTTACATGCACGACGGCCGGTTTAACACGCTGGAGGAGGTTATGGTGAATCATTACCTCACCGGCGGTCAGGTTTCAGAAACCATCGATCCTCTCATGGAGTATAGTCCTCAGGCATTGCCGGGAAATCCCGGGTTGAATTTAACCCCACAGGATATTCAGGATATCATTGCCTTTTTGAATTCGCTTACCGATCAGGAGTTTATTTCCGATCCCCGTTTTTCAAATCCCTGGTAGAATTTATCCGTTTAGGGCTCACCGGATGAGCTGTACTTTCCCCATAAAAACGGGCAGCCGCCCTTCGTAACCTTCCATGGTGATTTTATACACGTAAACGCCGGCCTGACACGGTTGGCCGTTTCTGTCCCGTCCGTCCCATCCGAAGTCTGT
>JBIJBG010000296.1:0-2591 GCA_044345355.1 Flavobacteriales bacterium | reverse complement strand
CCAACGAAGCCAAATATCCCTGGATGGATGAAGGATTTACCACCTTTGCATCCGATGAGTTGATGGATTTTCTGTTTGAAAAGAACAATCCCAACCGCCACAAAGGAAGCTACCGGCAGTATTTTTATCTGGACAGCATCGGTTGGAAAGAACCGTTGTGTACCCATGCCGACTGGTACCATAACAATACGGCTTACGGTATTTCCTCTTATTCTTCAGGTGCCGTTTTCCTAAACCAGCTGAGTTATATCGTGGGGAAAGAAAATTTTGATCAGGGAATGTTAGACTATTTCGACGTGTGGCAATTCAAACATCCCAAGCCGGAAGATTTTATCCGTGTCATGGAAAAACGATCGGGTATGATTTTGCAATGGTATCTGGAGCAATTCATGCACAGCCTCAATAGCGTGGATTATGGAATAGGTGAAATTTTACCTGACGGCCGTAAAACCCAAATCCGTCTTGTGCGGGCGGGTGATTTTCCCATGCCCGTAGATGTGGAAGTAGAATTTAAAAACGGAATGACAGCCTTTTATACCATTCCGCTCGATGTCATGCGGGGTAAAAAATCCAGAGATAACGGAGTTCAATATACCGTTTTGCCCGATTGGTCCTGGGTGAATCCGGCTTACACGTTTGAAGTGGATGCACCCGTTAAAGAAATAAAGCGCGTAACCCTTGATGCATCCGGCAGATTGGGCGACGCCGTGCGCAGCAATAATGAATGGGTGAAATAAGCCTTTCTGAATTTTATATAAAAAAAAGGAACTCCTGACTTGTGCAATTTAGTGCAACAAAATCATGCTTAACAAGAATGCACTAAGTTTATTCGACTTTTTATTAGTTGCTACAAATTTAGTAAGGTTAGGGCACAAAGTACCAGATTCCAATCTTTGTGAATTTAAAATTAACGCCAACCTCGTATTCCACGATTACTTTTTTTGTCAGCTAAGGGATGTAGTTTCATCTTCTGACGGCCTCGGATTTTTCGGCGGGGTACCCACACGGCGAAAAATCCGTAAAAAGGATGGGTCAAAAGGCTCCGAAGGGGCCGGCTTCCCATCCTTTAGGATTTGAGACGGATGTGGGTCGCCAAAAATCCGCAGCCTTGATTTTTTTGATTCTTTTTTCATCAAGGAAAAAAGAATGCCTTGCGGCGAGCAGAAAAAATAAACCCTTTATACTTTATTGAATACCAGCTTTGCAAATATCTTAAGGCAACAGATCAGGCAGTAAAAAATCATAGCAATCTGGCTATTTTTTTTTGTAAAAATGAAAAAAGTTGGTGGACGGGTTAGGAATCAAAGTGGGTAACAATTGATGCATCCGGCAGATTGGCCGACGCCGTGCGCACCAATAATGAATGGGTGAAATAAGGCTAACGGAATCTCATATAACAAAAAAGCACCTGATTACGGGTGCTTTTCTGTTTGTTATAAACTGTTGAACTGCTTTATCAGTTGATGATTTTAACCCCGGGATATTTGGTTTTGTCAAACACAAACATTTGGTCTGTTATACTGGCTGAGGGATCCATTTTGCTCACAGAGTAGGTGTATTTACTTCCGTTTTTGGCTTTAATTTCGGCCTTGGTTATGGAAAGCTGGCCTTCATCCACAAAAAGAGTAATCATGGTATAATCCTTTTTTTTCGGATCTATGGGATACAGATCAATTACGCCCACTTTTTTGCTTCCCTCCGTCAATTCTTTTACGTACCGGAGTTTGAACCCTTTTTCATACATCATGAAAATGCTTTGCGGCGTGATGCTCTCTTCGTCCATGTCCGCCATATCCTGAACCAAAGCCTCATTGGTTTCTTTCTGATAGGTATATACTTTTTTTCCGTCACAGAAAATTTCCTGATCTGACATTTTGAGGTGGTATTTGGAACCTTTTACGGATAAAATACCCTGACTTGTTTCATTGATTTTCTGTTCGGGATTATTTAAACTGAACGAAAAATTCACCTTGTAGGAGGTATATGTTTTCGTTTTTGCACTTACCTTATCCAATAAATCTTTGGCTTTTTTATCTACCTGAGCGGATAGTGTAACCGACAGCGATAAAACTCCGGCGGCTAAAATCAGAATTCCTTTTTTCATACTCACTATTATTTTGGCGGGCAAATGTCCTCACTTATTTCATGTTTTCCAAAAACCGTTCCAAACTCACTTCATCGGGGATCAGCACCTGCCGAGCTTTGCTACCTTCGTTAGGGCCAACTATCCCTGCTGATTCCAGTTGATCAATCAGACGGCCTGCACGGTTGTAACCGAGTTTCAGTTTTCTCTGCAACAGGGACGCGGATCCCTGCTGGTGCATGACCACCATTCTTGCCGCATCTTCAAATAGGGAATCTTTGTCGTTTACGTCAAAGTCGGGCTTTCCTTCCCCGTCACCGCCTTCATATTCAGGCAATTCAAAGGCTTCCGGATATCCCCGCTGTTCACCGATGTATTCGGTCAGTTTTTCTACTTCGGGAGTGTCCACAAATGCGCACTGCAAACGGATGAGGTCGCTTCCTGAAGAGAGCAGCATGTCTCCACGTCCGATGAGCTGTTCGGCACCTCCGCTGTCCAATATGGTACG
>JBIJBG010000174.1:0-4956 GCA_044345355.1 Flavobacteriales bacterium | reverse complement strand
AATGCTATCCGCGCAGGGAAGTTGGCTTTTATGGTTCCTGTGATAATGTTCACCGAAGGGCGCTGCGTGGCAATAATCAGGTGAATGCCGATGGCTCTTGCCAATTGGGCCAGACGCGCAATGGGTAACTCTACTTCTTTTCCCGCAGTCATAATGAGGTCGGCAAATTCGTCCACTACCAAAACGATGTAAGGCAGAAAGCGGTGTCCATCGTGCGGACTCAACCTCCTGGCTTTGAACTTGGCATTATACTCTTTGATGGTTCGTACGGATGCCGCCTTCAGCAGCTCGTAGCGGTTATCCATTTCAATACACAATGAATTTAAGGTATTCACCACTTTTTTGGTATCCGTGATGATGGCCTCTTCTTCGCCCGGTAATTTGGCCAGATAATGCCGCTCAATTTTATTGAAAAGCGTCAGCTCTACTTTTTTCGGATCTACCAAAACGAATTTCAGTTCGGCAGGGTGCTTTTTATATAACAGAGAAACCAGAATGGCATTCAATCCTACGGATTTTCCCTGACCCGTGGCTCCTGCCATGAGCAGGTGGGGCATTTTTGCCAAGTCGGCGACAAAGGTTTCGTTGCTGATGGTTTTTCCCAATCCGATGGGAAGATCGAACGGGGTTTTGGCAAATTTTTCCGAGGTGAGAATGGATTTCATGGAAACCACTTCGGGCTGTTGGTTGGGTACTTCAATCCCGATGGTACCGCGTCCGGGAATGGGTGCGATGATACGAATTCCCAGGGCCGATAAACTCAGCGCAATATCATCTTCCAGATTTTTGATTTTGGAAATCCGTACTCCGGGAGCCGGCACTATTTCATATAGCGTCACTGTGGGACCAACTGTGGCCTTGATGCTGTCAATCTGGATGCTGTAATTTTTGAGCGTATTGACAATTTTGTCTTTATTTTCTTCCAGTTCTGCTTTATTAATGGTAATATTTCCCGAACCGTATTCTTCCAGTAAATCTACCGTAGGAAAGCGGAAATGGGGTAAATCAAGCGTGGGATCATATTCTCCCAGGGGGGCATCTCCCGTGGTATTGATGGAATCATGTTCCAGGTCTTCCACGGTGGCTTCCTGAATACCGGTTTCTACCGTAAACGTAAATTCTTCCGATGATTCGGGATTATCTTCAGAAAGGACAGTGTCCGCCGAGGTGTTCAATAAAACGGTTTGTGAAGATTCATCGTCTTTTGGAAATGTTTCCAGAATTTCTGCCTCACGGGGTATGTCTTCGGTGCGTTCTGTTTCAAACGGAATCGGCGTGCCTTCGGCTGCTTCGGCAGGGCCCGGAGATTCGTTTTGCAGATCTGTTTCCAACGGAGTTGGTTCTGGGGCTAAATCCGCGATTTGGAATTCTATTTCTTCGGGTCTCGGTAATCCTTCAGTTTCCCGTATTTCAGCCTCAAGACGGTCTAATTCATCGGGTTCATCCTCATGCAGAACCTCAATGCCGGCTTTGTTATGGTTCAGCAACGATGTATCTACATCAGCATCCTCTTCCGGCTCGCTTGATTTGGTTTTCCAATCCCGCAGTTTATTCCAGAATTCTTTCAGAAAACCGAACGACATGTTGTAGGCCACGGTGAGGTAAATCACCAGCGAGAATACCAATATAAGTGCGATTCCGATATTCTTTACATACTCGTAAAGCAGATTGACCATACCGAATCCGAACCGACCGCCTAGTACATCCAGACGGGTTCCGTAAGCAACAAAGCCGAGTAGCGTGGATAGCCATACAAAAGCCATAAAAGACATCAGGTACCATTTGCCTATGGAAAACAATTTTTCACGCAGGAGAAAATTTAAACCAGTAATAAAGGTGAGCGGAATCAGGAAAAAGGCGCCTATGCCAAGATTAAATACAAAAAAATGAGAAAGCTTTGCCCCGAATTTGCCAAGCCAATTGGAAGCCTCACCATCATCTTTGCCACCCACCACACTTTGGTCAAATTGAAAAGAGAAAAAGAAACTAACAAAAGAAACCGCCATTACGATAGAAAACAAGATGCACAGCAAACCAAACACTTTTTGGGTGCGCTCATCGCGTACAAATCGCATAAACTTGGAAAAGAAACCGCTCCCATTTGGTTTTGCTTTTTTCTTTGAGGCTTTGGTCGTTTCCTTTGCAGGTTCCTCTTCTTCGGTGTTTTTAAACGTATTTCTTTTGGCCATGGCTTTGCTTATCCTTGCAAAGGTAAAACGGGGAACGCTCGTGAAACTTATCTGACTGGTAAGATATTCATAGTTCTCTGTTTAAAAGAGAATCAGATTTTAGTCTAAAAAGTGGAGATGGTCTCAACAGGATGCCATGCTTTTAATCCGGAAAACGAAGTAACACGTAAGCGCAGGAAACGTGAAACTGAAGTTTCTAGGCGGCCCAGTATTCTAAACTGAATGAGGCTGCTTATTCAGACCGCATTTAATCAAATTAAAGGTCTATTGCGGATCAGCCTTTGGTCCAAAGTGGTTTTTGATTTAGTAAATTACCACAAAATCAGTTCTCTTCGGTATCATCCTCTCCCAAAATAGAGCCGAGGATATCGCTGAACAGCATGCCGTCATCGGCATCGAATCTGGATATGACCTGGTATTCACTAAGGCCGTACAAGAGAAATTCAGCCAGCATCTGTTTTTGGGCTTTATCCGCTCCCGGATGGTATTTTTCTACGCAGCTTTCCAGTCCGCTCACTTGTTTCAGGGCGGCGGCAAATTCGCTTGTCGATAGGAGCAGCGGGAGTTCCAGCCGGTTTCCCTCTTCAAACCACCCTGCAATGACCCGGTAAGGGTTATCTTCCTTTTTTCGTTTGATGCGTTCGGGACTTGGGAAGTATTGAATGAAACGTGTTTTTATGGCCTTTCCGATGAGATGCTGAGCTACTTTTGAAGGACCTTCCCGATCCCCTTCGTATACCAATTCCACCTTACCGTTTATTGCGGGAACAATGCCGGCTAAATCGGTTACGCGTACCATTGTGTTTTCTTCGCCCGTATGAATCATTCGCCATTCTGCAGAGGATAAGGCCAATTCACGTGCCGTGATGGTAAGTCTGGCGGAAACACCGCTCTTTGCGTCCACATATTCACTTTTTCTGCCTTCCAACGCCACCTGTTCAATAAGGTCACAGATCAAATCGGGCATGTTCACTTTTTCTTTTACTTCAGGGGAAATACGCGATTCGGCATCCGTTATTTTCCGGCTGTCAGTGATTGATTCGGGGTAGTGGGTGAGTATTTGGCTTTCAATACGGTCTTTCAGCGGGGTAATGATGCTGCCTCTGTGGGTATAATCTTCCGGGTTGGCTGTAAATACGAATGCGATATCCAAGGGCAGGCGCAGTTTAAACCCGCGTATCTGAATATCTCCTTCCTGAAGAATGTTAAGCAGCGCAACCTGAATGCGTGCCTGCAGGTCGGGAAGTTCGTTGATGACAAAAATACCTCTGTTTGCCCGTGGAATCAGACCGAAATGAATCACTTCCGGGTTTGAAAAAGATAACTTCAAATTAGACGCTTTTATCGGATCCACATCCCCGATCAGGTCGGCTACGCTCACATCGGGTGTGGCTAACTTTTCGGTGTAGCGTTCCGTGCGGTGCACCCAGGCGATGGGTAAATCGTTACCCGCCTCCTCAATAAATTCTCTTGCCCATCTGGTTATCGGACGGAGCGGGTCTTCCTGAAGGTCCGATCCCGCAATTATCGGAATGTATTCATCCAACAAATCTGTCATCAGGCGCGCCATTTTGGTTTTGGCCTGTCCGCGCAACCCTAAAAAATTAATGTTGTGTCCCGCAAGAATGGCTCTTTCTACCTGCGGAATGACCGTGTTTTCATATCCGTAAATACCGGGAAACGGCGATTGCCCATTTTCCAGCCGTAAGCGTAAATTTTTTCGTAATTCCTGTTTAACGCTCAGAGGCTGATAGCCTGATTTTTTAAGAGCGCCCAAGGTTTTTGGGTGTTTCATTCGCTTTATATTTTGCATAAAAATAACATTCCGTGCCTCGCGATTGTTTTAGAAATGATTTATTGCCTGTCTGCGATTTAACGCTTCTTTGTAAACTAATTCCCTTACTTTACCGTTAACTTTGGTCAAATTTTAAATATATATGAGGGTATTTGCATTGATTTTACCGACGGCGGTTCATCTGTTGTTTTCCATTTCGGTTTCGGCCCAAAAGAATATACATGCATTCAAATATGCCGTTTTCTTTAAGGATAAGGCCAATTCACCTTATTCTGTTTCTGAGCCTCAGGCATTTTTAAGCCAACGTGCCTTGGAGCGCAGGCAAAAGCAGGGCATACGGGTGACCGAATCCGATCTTCCCGTAAATCCGGAGTACATAAATGCCGTTACTACTTTGGGATTTACTTTCGTGGCCAAAGCCAATTGGTCCAACTATATTATTGTGGGAGCTTCTAATGATAATCAACTTGGCAGGCTGAAAAATTTACCCATGGTAAAGGAGGTGCGCGAAATTTATAGCCAGAAAGAGGCAAAGGAAGATTTATTCAGCCGATTTTTGGAAGAAATAACACCGAAATCTGAAAAATCAGCCGCTTCAGGGGATAACCTGAGTGTGCTGCCGGGATGGGAATACGGGAATTCATTTACCCAAGTCAGTATGCTGGGTATAGATTACATGCATGCCAAAGGATTTCACGGCGAGGGAGTGGTCATGGCTATATTGGACGGAGGTTTTTTTAAAGTGGATGAATTGGCTCCGTTCTTTTCCCTTCGCGAGAATAACCAAATTTTGGGTACTTGGGACTTTGTGCTGAACGAACCGAATGTGTATGAAGATAATTCGCATGGGATGTCTGTTTTGTCCTGCATAGCGGGAGTAAAACAGGGACAGTTGATCGGTACGGCACCTAAGGCTAAATTTTATCTTCTGCGCACCGAGGATGCCGCCACTGAAACTATTTCAGAAATGTA
>JBIJBG010000131.1:0-6000 GCA_044345355.1 Flavobacteriales bacterium | reverse complement strand
GGGCAATAAACACCGCCGCTACGGCCTGGTACATGCTTGTTCCGTCCATATTGACGGTAGCGCCCAAAGGCAGTACAAAACCCGCTACATCTTTCCCCACGCCCATACGTTCTGTGGTGTTTTCGATGTTGAGAGGAAGGGTGGCATTGGAGGAACTGGTGGAAAAGGCCAATAAATGAACGGGGCGCATCTTCTTTAAAAACGTAATCGGGTTTAATTTAGCCAAAAACTTGACCATAGGCAGGTAAACCAATAGGGTATGGAGGCATAGCCCGAGAATTAATACGCCTCCGTATTTGGCTAATGCCGTGAGCAGATTCAGGGCTTTTTGCGGATCATCTCCCGCTACTTCGGTAATTACGGACGACATGAGACCGAATACCCCCAGCGGAGCAAGCAGCATGATGATATCCACGATTTTCAGAATGAGTTCGTTCAATCCGTCGAACAGGGAAATAATGGGTGCCGCTTTCTCTTTCGGAATCAGCATCAGTCCCACACCCAATAGAATGACAAAAAGCACGATCTGCAGCATGTTTCGGTTATCCGTGGCTGCCGATACCAAATTCTCGGGGAACAGGTTGACCAATACCTCCAATGGACCTTGTTCTTTAAAGGCTTCCGCGTTTTGTGTGCTTTTTCCCGCCTTTTCAGAATAGGAGCTCATCAGTTGTTCTTTGGTTTCCTGCGGAATCCCTTCTCCCGGCTTGAAAATATTTACGGTGACTATTCCGATGCTGATGGCCAGAATGGTGGTACTTATAAATATGAGGATGCTTTTGCCGCCTATCCGGCTCAGCTTATTAATATCGCTAAGACTGGCCATGCCGGTGATGAGCGAAGTAATAATCATGGGTATTGCAATTGCCTTGAGCAGATTTACGAAAATGGTGCCGAACGGCTTCACGTAATCCATGGTGAAATCACCCAGTCCGTTTTTTACGGCCAATAGCCCCCAGCACAGCCCCAGAACCATACCGATGAGTATCTGCCAATGCAGGGCTATTCTTTTTATCTTTTTTTCTGTTTTTGACTTGGTATTCATTCGGGAAGAGTAATGGTTTTGGACAGGAGTAAATGATCTAAAACAACTAAGGCGGACATGGCATCCACGATGGGTACTGCCCTAGGTAATACGCATGGATCATGCCTGCCCGTGGCTTTAAGTTCCGCAGGTTCGCCCTGCAGATTGGTAGTTTGCTGAGTTTTTTTTATCGTGGCCACCGGTTTAAAGGCCACTCTGAAATAAATATCTTCTCCGTTCGAAATTCCGCCCTGTATGCCTCCGCTGTTGTTTTGGGTACTTCTTATTTTGCCTTCTGTGCCCTCGAATGGATCGTTCAGTGCACTGCCGGGCAGGTGCAGCATGTCAAAACCGGAGCCGTAGTCAAATCCTTTGGCGGCGTTTATACTCAGCATGGCCGCTGCCAGATCTGCATGTAATTTTCCGTAAATGGGAGCTCCCAGCCCGGCGGAAACACCCCGTATTACGCAGGAAACCGTTCCGCCGATGCTATCTCCTTCTTCTTTGACCTGCGCAATCAATTTTTCCATTTTTATCGCCGTTTCTTCTTCCGGACACCGAACGGAAAAATCATCGGTTTTGCCCAAATCCAAAGCCGTGTATGGGAGAGCACATTTTATTTCCCCTACCTGCGAAACATAACTTTGTATGGTTATCCCTTTTTGCTCAAGCAAAGAAAGGCATATAGCGCCCGCAGCCACGCGCACCGCTGTTTCCCTGGCTGATGATCTGCCTCCGCCCCTGTGGTCCCGTATCCCATATTTGGTCTGATACGTAAAGTCGGCATGGGATGGACGGAACACGTTTTTCAGGTCATCGTAATCGTTGCTTTGCGTGTCTTTATTACGAATCAAAAATGCGATGGGCGCTCCGGTGGCTAGCCCATCGAAAATGCCTGACAGAAATTCTACTTCATCAGCTTCTTTACGCTCGGTGGTCAAGGCTGATTGCCCGGGTTTTCTCCGGTTCATTTCACGTATAACTCTGCTGATATCTACAGGGCAACCGGCCGGGAATCCGTCTAAAACGCCCCCAATGGCTGTTCCGTGCGATTCGCCAAAAGTAGTAAGCCTGAGTATGTGTCCGGTGGTATTCACTCGTAGCCTTTTCAAAGCACGAATGTAGGGATTTATTTCACGTTCATTTTCAGCAAGTGCATGGCTAAGGCAAGGCGGTCCGCTTGAATGAACAGTTCTTGTTTTTTATTTTCCGAACTGATTTCATTGTCAATACGGATAAGTTTTGGACTGTTGTCACTCTTGACGTCCTGCAGCGCGGCAATAAATTTGAATGAATGTACGGGCGAAACCATGCGGTCTACGATTTTATGTTCCAGATAGATTGCGGGGAGCTGCGTTCCTTTATATGCTTTCATCAGCGGAGACAACCGTTCTGCCCAGATTCGGTACTCCGGATCCGAGATAATATTGCCTGTCTCGTTTTCCACGCAGGCCTGACAGTCTGTATAGCGGGAGAATCCCGTGAGGTCAAAAATTCCCTGAAAAGCGGCGATAAATCGGATGAATCCCGGATTTTTGACGGCTGTTTCAATGGCGGGCATAGCTCCGGCATGTTTGGTTACCAGGGCAATGTTACCCGGCGAGGTATATTTTTCTTCTATCAGGTATTCCAAGCATATTTTCAGGTCATTTTGGGTTTGTTCCCTCAGTATTCCTTTCCCCTCCTTTCTCCATCGTTTTCCTAATTCTTCATTTCCGCGAAGGCAGGCCAATACAAACACACCTCCGGCATCTACGAAAGGCATGTGTCCCAATGAAAAATTGGGCAGATAGGGCTCATTCATGCCCCCGGAAAAAAAGAGGATCAGCGGCGATGTCTTATCGGGAACACGGTTGCTCTTGTGCATGATGATTAAGGGGATTCCGTCGCCTTCCCGGGTCAGGCAAAATTCTTTTTTTACCGTGTAGTTTTCCGGCAGAATGGCCGTAGCAGGTTTTTTAAATACTTCCGACTTGTTTTGCTCTATGGAATAGCGGTAAAAGGTAGTGGGGCGGTTGAGGGATTGAAAGGAATATACCAGTTCGGAATAATTCGGTCGGCTGTTGAACCCGTCAACCAAACCGGGCCCGGGAAGTTCTACCTGATACAACGCGGTTCCTGAGGAATCATACACACTTATTTTATGGAAGGTGTGTAACCGGCTTTTAACAAAAAAGCGGCCACCTGCAGTATATATACGCAGGATCAGGTCTTCTTTTTCTTTAATGAATGGCTTCCAAAATTCAGGCTTGGGTTTTGCGGGGTTTATAATTACGGCCCTTCCGTTTGGGCTTCCCTGTTCCGTAATTGCCAAAAATTGGTTTCCCATCCAATGGTCTACCACCTGTGTGTTGATGTCTGTATTGTCTATCAGCAGACGGAAAGGGTGGGGTGGAGGTGCCTGTATGTCTGCAAAGCGGATTTTTACTTTGCCTTCGGGGCTTATGGATTTCAGAATGACATACCGATAATCGGAAGTAAGGGTTATCTGATGGATATCGCGCGGGCGGTTTGCGTTGAAGAATACGGGCTCGTCCAGAAGGGGATCCGTGCCTACCGAATGGTAAAATACGGCATGAATGGTTTTGCCTTTTCCCGATGATGATTTGAGTTCCCGGTTATAAAAAAAACCGCCCCGGTTATCCCAGGCTAAAGAACTGTTGAAGGAACAGGAAATCATGTCCCGGTAAAAACTTCCGGTTTCCATATTCTTGAGAAAGATTTTTTCGTTTCCGGTAAGCGGGTCCTGAAGGGAAAAACACAAGATGCGATAATCAGGCGAAAGGCTCAGGCCGGCCATGCGGGCATTCGGATTCCCGGAGAACGCGACAGGGTCTGAGAGTAGTGTTTCCGTCCCGGTCCTTGTGTCATACTGATAAATTTTTTCGCGTTCGGGATTTTGTTCCGCCACAGAAAAGAAATAATAAGGCCCCTCTTTCATCACTTTGCGGTATTCCTTCGTAATGATGAGTGTTTCGAGTTGTTTTTGAATTTTTTTCCGTTCCGGAAGGCGGCTGATGTAATCAAAGGTGGTCTGGTTTTGCTTTTTAGCCCAATTCAGCACCTTCTCGTCATCCAAATTTTCCAGCCACCCGTAGGGATTGGGAAAAACGTAATCGCCAAGGGTATCGGTTCGTTGGGGTTCCCTGTTGTTGAATGGATATTCGGGACTCACGGGTCCGTCTGAATCCCCTTTCCATCTTCCGCAGGAATAAATAAGCATCCCGAATAGACAGGTACTGAAAATAAAAAAAAGGCTGCAAGAATTTCTTGGCATAACCATTCAAAGATATTATCTTTTCTGTTTGAAAAACCCCATTCGCTCAGTCGGACAGGATGAGAAACTCGGTGCGCCGGTTTTTGGCTCTGCCCGCTTCCGTTCCATTGTCATGAAGTGGCCTGGTTTCCCCGAATCCTTTATAGGTGATTCGATTGGAAGAGACCCCTTTATTTTGAAGCAGATCGGCAACGGCTTTGGCCCTATTTTCTGAAAGCAGAAGATTGGCTTCATCATCGCCTATGTTGTCTGTATGGCCCTGTATTGACACCCGTAAGGTAGAATTGGTTTTTAAAAAATCGGCGAATGCTTCCAAAATAGCTTCCGTTTTTTGATTAATCTCCACACTGTTAGTGGCGAAATAGACATTGCGTATGTCATATGTCTTTCCCGTCTCTATTTTTTTCATTTCCAACTCAGCCTTCACCACACCTGTTTCCGTTTGGGTTTCTTTTTCGATCAGTATGGAGTTGAAGGCCATGCCTTCTTTCTTCATGGTCATGAGGTAATCCTGATCAGCATCCACTATCGCCACGAATTTGCCATCTGTCTTATCTACCGCTACTTTTACGGTTTCTTTGGTATTCAGGTTTTTAATTTCCACCTCGGCATCCCGTGGTACGTTCAGGTCAGCATTTATTTCTCCTTTAATCAGCTTTACTTCTTTGGGCCGAGCTTCGGCATAAAGCGGAAACCTGAACAGATCTTTACCCCCGGGACCTTTTAGTTTGTCTGATGAAAAGAAACCTTGTTTTCCGTCAAGGCTCACAAAAAAACTCACTTCATCGTTTTGGGTATTGATGGGTGCACCCAGGTTTTTTGGCTTATTCCAGGTTCCGTCGGGATTTTGGCGGCTGAAAAAAATATCGTATCCGCCCAGGTTGTTGTGTCCTTTGGATGAGAAATAAAGTGTTTTGCTGTCGCTGTGCAGGAAGGGGGTTAGTTCATTTTTATCCGAATTGATTACGGATCCCAGATTTTCCGCTTCTCCCCAGGAGCCATCGGGTTGTTTACGAGATACATATACATCGCTTCCCCCGTAGCCTCCCGCCCGGTCTGAAACAAAGTATATTTCATTTCCGTCGTAGGAAACGGAAGGCTGGGAATCCCAGTCGGTTCCTTTGTTCAGTTTGCCCGGCACCGGATTCAGCGGTGTCCATCCAATTCCCTTTCTTTCGGAATACCATATGTCGCAAGCTTTGTAGTCGTTATTTTGGCAAATGACGAAATACATGGTTTTGTTGTCTGCGGTAATGGAGGCAGCCCCATTGTTATTTGACCTATTGAATGGTGGGGGAAGCTCCCTTCCCGGATCAAATTCGCGGTTACTTTGGGTACTTTCCATAAACAGTTCCCGGTAGCCTACCGGTGACTTCCCGTCAGGTATTTTTCTGATGAAATAAAGGGTTTCATTATCCGGAGAGAGGTTGGCCGTATATTCATCATACGGTGTGCATACATTATTTACGTAAACGGGTTGGAAATCCATGATCCGGGAGGTTATTTCCGAGGTGGTACGTGCTGTTTTCAGCATGGCTTTTGCCTCTTCGTAATCCTGATCTTTCAGTTTTAGGTCTCCGTCATATTGACTTACCTTTTCTAAGAATGGTATGGCCTCCGCATATCTTTCGGCACCGTAATAGATGGCACCGAGATATTACCACGTGTAGGGGGAATAGTTGGGGCAGATTGCATATAC
>JBIJBG010000096.1:0-7593 GCA_044345355.1 Flavobacteriales bacterium | reverse complement strand
TACGGTGTACGGCATTACTAAATATTCGGGTGAACTTTGGTGCCGGTATTATTTTGAAAAATATGGGGTAGATGTACGCAGCCTGCGCTATCCGGGGCTCATCAGTTATACGGCACCTCCCGGCGGAGGAACTACCGACTATGCCGTGGAGATTTTTCACGAAGCGCTGAACAAGGGCAGCTATGTTTGCTTTCTGAAAGAAGATACCGCCCTGCCCATGATGTACATGTCGGATGCCATACGGGCCACGGTAAATCTGATGGAGGCTCCAGCACATAAAATAAAGATACGCACTTCCTATAATCTGGCCGGTTTCAGCTTTACGCCTTCCGAACTGGCCCGGGAAATTCAGAAACACCTGCCCGGCTTTTCGGTGGCTTATCAGCCCGATTTCCGACAGCAGATTGCCGAGTCCTGGCCGGATTCCATTGATGACAGCGAAGCACGGAATGACTGGGGCTGGGAACCTGAATATGATTTGGCTTCCATGACGGAAGATATGCTCAGGAACCTGCGGGGGAAAGGGTAGTGATTATTATTCTTTCTGCCGGTCCGGATTTTCGCGGTAAAGAATTTCCGTTTGGAAACGGATGGATTCATCGTGCAGGTCTTTGAGAATTTTACGGATAAAATCTTCCTCCAGATGCAATTTTCCCCCGAATAGGGTGCGCGTTTCCCGAATTTCGTTCAGCCTGTCGGGTTGAAAAATGGTGATGTTATTTTCTTTTTTGTAGTTGCCTATTTTTTCAATCAGCCGCATCCGCTTGGCAATCACTTCCAGCAATTCTTCGTCCGTGCTGTCCACCATGCGGCGCAGCCGTTCCAGCTCATTATCAAAAACGGGATCATCGCTGGTGTAATGCCGGATGGTGAGCTCTTTCAGTATGTTGCCCAATTGTTGTGCGGTAATCTGCTGTGCGGCATCGCTCCAGGCCAAATCGGGTTCCGGATGTGATTCAATCATCAGTCCGTGCATACCCAGATCCAATGCTTTTTGTGCCGTTTCCTGAATCATAGCCCGGTTGCCGGTGATGTGGCTCGGGTCGCAGATAACCGCCAGGTCGGGCATGAGCACCATCAGTTCAATGGCCAGATCCCATTTGGGGGCGTAGCGGTACACCGTATTTTCATACGATTGAAATCCCCGGTGAATGGCTGCCATGCGCTTGATTCCGGCTCCTGCAATGCGTTCTATGGCCCCGATCCAGAGCTTTAAATCCGGGTTAATCGGATTTTTGACCAGAACGGGAATGTCCACCCCTTTCAGGGCATCGGCAATTTCCTGCACGGTGAAGGGATTTACCGTGGTGCGGGCTCCGATCCAAACGGCGTCAATTTCGTATTTCAGACACAATTCCAAGTGTTCTGGCGTGGCCACTTCTACCATGGAGGGAAGCCCCGTTTCCTGCTTAACTTTTTTGAGCCAGGGCAGTGCTTTTTCACCATTTCCCTCAAAGGAATTGGGCCGTGTACGCGGTTTCCAAACTCCCGCCCTAAAGTAGGCCAAGCCGGGTATTCCCCGGAGTTCATTTGCCGCCCGCAGCACCTGCTCTTCGGTTTCTGCACTGCAGGGCCCGCTGATGAGAAAAGGGGCAAAGCGTACTTTGTCTGTATCGGGAGTATTCACCACGCTATTTAACTTCCACGTCGTTTTTAAATTTGGTCTGCCTGATCACTTTTCCCGAGGCATCCAATTCTTTCCATATGCCCTGTTTCAGGTTATTTTCGTGGTGGCCCTCTGCAGCCAGAGCTCCTTCAGGATGAAATTCACGATAAATTCCGTTCAGGTTGTCCTCCGAGGTTTCGTATTCAGCCTGCAGGATTCCGCTTTGGTAGTAGTATTTCTGTAATCCGGTTTTCTTTCCGTTCACATAAACGGTTTCCGACAGTTTTTTTCCGTTTTCGTAGTATTGCGTGAATTTTCCGTGTGGAACTCCGTTCAGCAGAAATCCTTCTTTTTTCAGGCTTCCGTCCGCATGGAATTCTTTCACCGTTCCTTGGTCATAATCCATTTCGCTCACCAACATCCCATGGTTGGTGGCGGTGTGCTTTCCTACGGGTTTTCCTTCGTAGAACATGCCCTGCAGAAAGGGATGCCCGTGTTCGTCGTTCTCAAGGAACCAGCCGTGGCGCTGGTCTTCCTTAAATTCTTCCAGCCGCTTGATGTTTCGGTTGCCGTCGTAGGTAATCCACAACCCCTGTTTTTTTCCGTTCTCTTTGCGACCCGTCGTTTCGCCTCCGTCAGCCTGGGGTTCGGAAATTACGGGCATGGTTTGGGAATAGCCTAAATTCATCAGCGCGGTAAGTGTGCCCGCTATCAACCATTTTTTCATTGTAAACGAATTTTATCAGCCTTGCAAAATTAGCCTATTTTTAAGCATTTCTATAGTAAAAATCAGAGGGGCTTCATTGTTTAAAATTCATCCACGCTTCACTCGGCCTCCGGCGTGGAAATACTTCTGCCAATAGGTTTCATTCAGGCTGCTGATGGTTACACCACGCGATGTGGAGGCATGTACGAAACGGTCATCACGCAGGTAAATGCCCACGTGGCTCACCCGGTCCGTTTGTATTTTGAAAAAGACCAGATCGCCTTCGCGCAGCTCATTTTTTTTGACCGCTTCTGTCTGCAGAAAAATATCGTGGGCACTGCGGTTCAGGGTAATGCCGTAGACTTTTTTGTACACATAAGCGCAGAAAGCCGAACAGTCGATTCCCGTGCGGGTAGTGCCTCCATATTTGTAAGGCACGCCCAGCCAGGATTGTACCTCTTCTTTCAGCAGGATATTCTTGGTGAGACTTTTCAGTTCCTCCCGATTGAGGTCCGCTTTTTTGCTTTCCTTTTCGTTCCGTTCAAACTCCCATTCCCGCTCATATTCTGTTTTGCCGTTCAGGGCCGTCCTGCAGGAAAACAGCGTCAGGCTGAATATCAAGTAAACAAAACAGGCAAAACGGAACAACTTCATGGGTCAAAATTACGGCTTGCGTTTCGGGCAGATTTTTTTTATCCGTGCAAGTATCAACGCACCTTTGTTCATTTTTGTTGTTTGACTCGGGTATGTAGTACCTTTGCTCCGCTTATGCTTGCCGATTTTTCCGATCACCTGCGTGCCCAGATTCAAACCCTTCCGCCAAACCCGGGTGTGTACCGATTTTACGATGAATCTGAACGGCTCATTTATGTAGGGAAGGCCAAAAATCTGAAGAACCGGGTGACTTCCTATTTCTCTCAGGAGCACGCCCACTATGGCAAAACCCGTGTGATGGTGAAAAACATCCGGGATATTCAGTACATCGTGGTGAACTCAGAAATGGAAGCTCTGTTGCTCGAAAACAGCCTCATTAAGGAGCACCAGCCTAAGTATAATATCAACCTCAAGGACGACAAAACGTATCCGTATCTTACCATCACCAAGGAGCCCTTCCCGCGTGTGTTTCCCATCCGCAATATTCCTGATCATTATAAGGGAGAACTTTACGGGCCCTATCCTTCCGTGGGGGCCATGAAAACCGTGCTTTCCCTGGTGCGCAAATTGTACAAACTGCGCGACTGCAACCTGAACATGACTCCTGAAGCCATAGCGGCGGGTAAGTTTAAGGTTTGTCTGGAGTATCATTTAGGGAATTGTCTGGCTCCCTGTGTGGGCTATCAGCGTATGGAAGATTATCAGGAATCGGTGAGGCAGGTGAGACAGATCATCAAGGGAAATTTATCTGCACTCAATCGATTTCTGACCGAAAAGATGCAGGAGCATGCCGCCCGTTTTGAGTTTGAAAAAGCGCATGAAATCAAAGAAAAGCTGGAGAAGTTGGAAAAATTCCGCAGCAAATCGGTGGTAGTGAACCGGGATATCGACGAGGTGGATGTATTTTCCATTGAAAGCGATCTGCGTTATGCGTATGTCAATTACATGCACATCGTGGACGGGGCCGTGATACAATCCTTTACTTTGGAGATTAAAAAGAAACTGGAGGAGGCGGATGAGGAGATTCTGCCATTGGCCGTCGTGGAGCTGAGGGAGCGTTTCCGGAGCCGTGCACGCGAAGCCGTGGTTCCCTTTGTGCCCGAAGGGGAATGGGAAAACCTTAAATTCACAGTACCCGCGGCGGGCGACAAGAAAAAACTGTCAGATTTGTCCCAGACCAATCTGCGTTTTTACATCAAGGATAAGCAGAAGCAGTTGGCCATTTTGGATCCGGAGCGCCATACGGACCGCATTCTGGAGCAGATGCGTAAAGACCTTCGTCTTCCCGCATTGCCCGCGTATATGGAGTGTTTCGATAATTCCAATTTTCAGGGCGATTATGCCGTTTCGGCCTGCGTGGTTTTTCGCGATGCCAAGCCGAGTAAGAAGGATTACCGCATTTTTAATGTAAAAACGGTGCAGGGTCCGGATGATTTTGCCACCATGGAGGAGGTGATTTACCGGCGCTACAGACGCATGAAAGAGGAGGGGGAACCCTTGCCTCAGCTGGTAGTGATTGACGGTGGGAAAGGGCAGCTCGGGGCGGCTTTGAAAAGCCTGGAAGCGCTCGGACTTCGGGGTCAGGTAACGGTAGTTGGCATAGCCAAAAGATTGGAGGAAATTTATTATCCGGGAGATTCGTTGCCTTTATACATCGACAAGCGTTCCGAGACATTAAAGGTATTGCAGCACATGCGCGACGAGGCTCACCGGTTTGGGATTACCCATTACCGCAAACGGCACAGAAAAGGCTTGATAAAAACCGAGTTGGATCAGATTGAGGGCATCGGCGAGAAAACCGCTGAGCTGCTCTTGACCGAATTAAAATCAGTAAAGCGGATCGGGGAAGCTACGGAGAAAGAACTGGCCGCCTTAATCGGTCCTGCAAAGGCCGCTCTGGTAAAAAAATGGTTTGCGGGGAAAGCTTAATGCAAGTATTTTAATTAGGGTGTAAACAAGTTGTTTTAATTGAATCGTGTCATCATCCTAAATTTTCACTAGATCGTTTCAATTTTTAACATCAATTATTTTTCTTGTGACTCATTGCCTATTTTTGGACCTAAATTCCTTGGGATATGCGTGTAGCCGTAGTAGGTGCCACCGGACTGGTAGGTTCTAAAATGTTGCAGGTGCTTGAAGAGCGAAAGTTTCCGGTTACCGAACTGATTCCCGTGGCTTCTGAACAATCGCTGGGTAAAACAGTGGCATTTGCCGGCAAAGAATATCCGGTTGTCTCTGTTACGGAAGCCCTTAAAATGCAGCCTCAACTCGCCCTTTTTTCTGCGGGCGGTGCTGCCTCTTTGGCTCTGGCTCCCGAATTTGCCGCACTCGGAATACCGGTTATTGATAATTCGTCGGCTTGGCGCATGGATCCTGCCATAAAGTTGGTGGTGCCTGAGGTCAACGGCTATGTACTCACCGCTTCCGATAAAATCATCGCCAATCCAAACTGCTCAACCATTCAAATGGTAATGGTGCTTAAACCGCTGCATGAGGCTTATGGAGTTCGCCGGGTGGTGGTCTCCACCTATCAGTCGGTTACGGGTACGGGAGTTAAGGCGGTCGGTCAGTTGATGGATGAACGCGCCGGACGCGAAGGCGAAAAAGCCTATCCGCACCGGATAGATCTGAATCTGATTCCGCATATTGACAATTTTTTGGAAAACGGATACACCAAGGAAGAAATGAAAATGGTGAACGAAACCAAAAAAATCATGGGCGATGATACCATCCGGGTAACCGCCACCACCGTGCGGGTTCCCGTCATGGGCGGACATAGTGAGAGTGTGAATGTGGAATTTGAACGGGATTTTGAGTTGAATGAAGTGCGTAAGCTTCTGGATGCCATGCCGGGTGTAACGGTTGTTGACGATCCGAAAAAAAACGGATATCCCATGCCGCTCGATGCACACGACCGGGATGAGGTATTTGTGGGGCGCATACGCCGGGATGAAACACAGCCACGGACGCTGAACTGCTGGATTGTGGCCGATAACCTGCGCAAGGGTGCTGCCACGAACGCCGTGCAGATAGCGGAACTGCTCTTGCAAAAAGGACTGATCTGACAAATGGTTTTGTCTTACTGCTTAAAAAACAGCTTCATCCGTTTTGCCTCCATGGGGGCGTCAGCCCTCAAGTCTCAGTTGCAGTGGTGGTTTTTCATGTAGGCATAGGTCGTAAGCCCTGATATCTTTTTTAATCAAAAAACGGGAATAGGAATTTTCTTCCAAAGCAATTCGGGTTAGACTGGTGAATTGTGTTCAATGAACCATTTACGGTTCAACTATTTCCGGCTCATCCTTTTTTGTCGGACTGCTGAAAATTTTTCGGTAAAAGATACCGATCATAAATACGCCGAACGTGATGGAAACATCCGCCAGGTTGAAAATGGGTGGGAAGATAAGTTCTCCGCCTACGTTGGGTACCCACTCGGGCCAATACACTTGGATAAAAAACATGTCCACCACACGGCCGTGTAACCACCCGGCATAACCACCCTCTGCGGGAAATATGGTGGCCGGAGTTCCGTAATGACTCAGACTGAATATTTTTCCGTAAAAAATACTGTCCACAATGTTGCCCACGGCTCCCGAAAAAATGAGCGTCATGGCGTTAATCAGGTGAGGTGAGGCTTTTTCTTTGCTGAGCCGGTAAATGTAGTATCCTATGCCGCATACCGCAACCACGCGGAAAAGGCTCAGCAGAAGTTTGCCGCTTTCTCCCCCGAATTCCATACCGAAGGCCATGCCGTTGTTCTCAATGAAGTACAACTGAAAATACTCCCCGAGCAGATTCATTTGCTGCCCGTACGTCATACCCGTTTTAACCCATATTTTAATGAGTTGGTCGAGGAACAAAACAACGCCCGCAAGAAGGAGCGGGCGTTTCATGATTTGAAAAAAGTGCCTCAAAACCGGACAGAATTAGCGGTTTTGCTTCATTTTTGCTTCCATGCTCAAGGTGGCATGGGGAACGGCCATAAGACGTTCTTTGGGAATCAGTTTACCTGTTTCGCGACAGATGCCGTACGTTTTGGCCTGAATGCGCTGAAGGGCTGCTTCCAAATTTTGAATGAATTTTTTCTGCCTCATGGCCAATTGCCCGATTTCTTCACGGGTGGCTATTTCTGAACCGTCTTCCATCAGTTTGAAGGTAGGCGCAGTATCGTCCGTGCTGTTGCCATCTTTGTAATTGAAGGCACTCTGAAGCAATTCCAGCTCTTTTTTTGCTTTCTCTAATTTCTTATCAATAAGTGCTTTGAACTCATCCAATTCTGCGTCAGAATATCTTGCTTTATCTTTTTCCATGTTTTTCTTCATTAAAAGTTAAACCCTATACACGAAAATTTCAGCCCGGAGCTGCTCTCCCAATTCCACTTCGGTGCCGTTTTCTGTTTGATCACCGGAAACGGGGTTAAAGGTATCCGCTAAAATTTCTGCACAAATATAATTCAAATTGGATTGAATAGCCCGGCTTACTTCCTCATCGGCTTTGTACCAAACCTTTATGCGGTCTGTAATGTCAAAGCCGCTTTCTTTACGGATATTCTGGATGCGGTTCACCAAATCGCGGGCGATGCCCTCTTCTATCAGCTCCCGATCTAAGGTAACATCGAGTGCCACCGTAA